>NZ_JAQGJD010000060.1 GCF_028290785.1 Tardiphaga sp.
ATGGTGGCCTGGTCGTTGGTACGTTCGGCGGTGCCGCTCATCGACTGCGCGGTGGCTTCCAACTCGGTGGAGCCCGAGGCCATCAAACCGACCAGGGCGCCGACAGAAGCGTCGAAGCGGTTGGCCAGCGCGATCAGCGCATCGCGTTTTTCGGTCTCGCCCATCTGCTTCAGCCGGGACTGCTCGGCTTCGAGGGTACGGGCGGTCAGCGAGGTCTGGCGCAGCATCTCCAGCGTCTCGGCCATGCGGCCGATCTCGTCACCGCGGTCGGTCTCTTCGACCTGGTCGTCAAGCTTGCCGTTGGCGATAGCGTGCATGCGGGCCTGCTGACGTCGCAGCGCGCCGAGGACGTCGCTGGCGATCAGCCAGGACAGCAGTGCCATCACGGCCAGCACGGCTGCGCCGACGCCGCCCAGACGCATCAGCAGCGCGTTCACGTCGGCGTCGAGGTCGTCGATATAGAGGCCGGTGCTGAAGGTAACTTCCCAGGGAGCGTAGTAGCGTGCATAGACCATTTTCGCGGTGGGCTCGGTCTGTCCGGGCCGGGGATAGAGATAGTAAGTCGTGCCGCCAGTGGCGCTTTGCCGGCCGGCATCGATGATCGCCTTGGAAATCAAAGTCCCGTTGGAGTCCTTGGCGCCGGTGAACTTGTCTTCAAGCGCTGGATTGCCGGCATTGACCAGTAGGACGCCGTCGGGACGATAGGCGACCAGATAACCCTGCTTGTTGCCGAACGACATGCCCTTGGCACGACGGCGGTACTGCATCTGGGCGTCGGCCAAAGTGATTTTGCCGGCCGCAATCTCCTCCTGCAGGGTCTCCGCCATGCCGACCGCCATGTCGACGGCGGTATGGAGCTGCTCCATGCGGTCCTGCTGCATGCGCTTCTGGCTGAGCGAGGCGGCTACGGCGATGATCGCGCAGATCGACGCGGCGGATACCAGCACCATGCTGGCGAGTTTGGTGCGGATGGTGAAACGGCTGAGCAGACTCATCAGGACCTCGAATCGGAGCATTACCTCCCGAGGAATAGCAGCAACCTACTTACCAATGATGAAGGTAACGGGTGCAGGGTATCCCGATGCGTTCGCAGAAGCGGACATGACGTCGCAGGCTAGTAACGGCGTCCCATAACATCGCCTGCAATTTAGTCTCGCCTGGGGATCAGCGGCGCAAGGCCGGCACGACGAGGAAGGGAATCATGCCGAGAATCACGCTGACCAGCGCGAAGGCGAGCAGCGGGTTGTAGCTCTGCGTCCAGTCGTGCAGCAGGCCGCCGCTCCAGGATCCCAGCGCGGAGCCCAGTCCGCTGCCGATGGTGATGGTGCCGTAGATGGTACCGACACGCTCGCCGCGAAAGATCTTCATGGCGGTGGCGGTAAGCAGCGGGCCGCGCGAACCGATCATGCTGCCGAAGCAGACCACGAAACCGGTGAGCAGCCAGTAGTTCGGATACCACTGCAGCAGCCACAGCATCACGATGCCGACGATCGACAGCGCGTAGCTGAACAGCACCGACGGTCGCCGCCCGATGACGCCGTCGAGCCAGCTGACCCCGAGCATGCCGAACAGCAGCACCACGCCGCTGAAGCCCCAGGCGGTCGCCGAGGTCAGCGGCGGGAAGCCGGCGTCGATCAGATAGGCCACGACCTGCGGCGAGATCGCGTACATGCCGATGGCGGTAAAGAAGAAGGTCGAGAACAGCGCCCAGAAGGCGTGGTGCCGCATCGCGGTCCACAGTGTCCAGCCTTCGTCGGCCAGTTCATGCGCCTCGGGCTTTTCCAGATGCTCGGAGCCGCCGGAGAACAACCGCCAGGGCAGGATCAGCAGCGGCGCCAGCAGGGCCAGCACCAGCCAGCCGAACGACTGGTAGGCACCGCGCCAGCCGAAATGGTCGATCATGATCTGCGCGATCGGCAGCATGATCAGCACGCCGGCGCCGGTTGCCGAATAGACCACGGCCATCGCCGTCGGCAATCGCTTGCCGAACCAGCGGCCGAGCAGGATCGAGTTCGGCACGTTGCTGATGCAGGCCACGCCAAAGCCGAGCGCTACGCCGATGGTGAGTCGAAACTGCCAGAGCTGTTGCGCGTAGGACGCGGCGATGAACGCGCCGCCGATCAGCGCCAGGCCGGTGACGAACACGGCACGGGGGCCGGAGCGATCGAATAATCGCCCGACCAGCGGCGAGGCGAGGCCGACGCACAAAGCGGTGAGCGAATAGATCGAGACCACGTCGCCACGGTCCCAGCCGAACGCCTGCGAAATCGGCAGCAGAAAGACCGTGAAACTTTCCTGCAGCCCGCGGCCGAGCACCGACAGCGTAAAGCAGACGCCGAGGACGGCGAGCGCGGTGCGCTGGGAGGTCTTCAGCGAGTCTTTGGGATCCATCGGGCGACTCTTCAAGGCGTTTGCGAATGGCGCCCTCATGGAGCGCGTTTCGCCGACGATGAACAGTGCGCTGAACGAATGGGCCTATGCGGGGCGCAGCAGGATGTGTTTCTTCTTGCCCAGCGACAGCTTGATCACGCCTTCCGGCGTCAGCAGGGCCGGCGTCAGCAGCATCTTCTCGTCGGTGATTGCGACGTCATTGACGCGCAGGCCGCCGCCCTTGATCTGACGGCGCGCCTCGCCGTTCGAGGCAACCAAGCCGGCGGTGACGAAGGCGCCGAGCACGCCGATCCCGGCGGCGAGTTCGCCTTGCGGAATATCGATGGTCGGCAGGCTCGACGAGATCGAGCCTTCCTCGAAGGTTTTTCGCGCGGTTTCGGTGGCGGCGATGGCGGCCTCGCGGCCGTGCACGATGGCGGTGGCTTCGGTGGCCAGGATCTTCTTGGCCTCGTTGATTTCGGCGCCGCCGAGCCCTTCCAGCCTGGCGATCTCATCCAGCGGCAAGCGCGTAAAAATCTTCAGGAACTTGCCGACGTCGTCGTCTTCAGTGTTGCGGAAATACTGCCAGAAATCGTAGGGGCTGAAGAGGTCGCCGTTGAGCCAGACCGCGCCGGAGGCCGACTTGCCCATCTTCTCGCCGGACGATTTGGTGAGTAGCGGCGTGGTCAGTGCGTACAACTGCGGGCCGCCCATGCGATGGCTGAGGTCGACGCCGTTGATGATGTTGCCCCACTGGTCGGAGCCACCCATCTGCAGAAGGCAGCCGTAGCGCCGGTTGAGTTCGGTGAAGTCGTAGCCCTGCATGATCATGTAGTTGAATTCGAGAAACGACAGCGACTGGTCGCGGTCGAGCCGCAGCTTGACGCTGTCGAACGCCAGCATGCGGTTGACCGAGAAATGCCGGCCGACATCGCGCAGGA
>NZ_JAQGJD010000075.1 GCF_028290785.1 Tardiphaga sp.
CTCTACAAAGTGGATCCGCCGCCCTTGTAGACCCGCTGGTAGCGCCGTCCCAGGCTGGTCAGTACTTCGTAGGCGATGGTGCCGAAGTGATGCGCCAGCTCGTCGATGGTGATGCCGTCGCCGATCAGCGTCACCAGGTGGCCGCGGCGCGCGGCGCCCGGCGGCAGGTCGGTGATATCCACGGCGAGCAGGTCCATCGAGATGCGGCCAGCGACCGGGCAACGCTGGCCGGCGACGATCACCTCGGCGCCACGGGTGCCGTCGTTGGAGCTTGCGGCGCGGAAGTAGCCGTCGGCATAGCCGGCCGCGACCACCGCGATGCGGGTCGGCCGCCGCGCCGTCCACGTCGCGCCGTAGCCGACGCTGTCGCCGCGCTCGACGGTGCGGACCTGCACAATGCGGGCCTTCAGATCGACCACCGGCAGCATCGGGTTGTCGGCTTCCGGGGTGGGGTTGACGCCGTACAGGGCCGCGCCCGGCCGCATAAGGTCGAATTGGAACGATGCGCCGAGGAAGGCGCCGGAGGAATTGGCCAGCGAGGCGGGCACGCCGGAGAACGCATGCGCGACCTCGCGAAACGTCGCGAGTTGTCTGGCGTTGAGCGGATGGTTGAGTTTTTCGGCGCAGGCGAGATGGCTCATCACCAGCGTGATGCCGTGGTCGCCGGTGGCAATTCGCGGCGCCAGACTATGCGCGTCGATCGGGCTGAGGCCGAGCCGGTTCATGCCGGTATCGACGTGAATGGCGGCGCCGCCTTTCCAGCCGGTGCGGCGGCAGAACACGTCCCACTCGGCGAGTTCGTTAAGGTCGCCGATCACCGGGCGGCAATGGATTGCCGCCAGCGCATCGCCGGAATTCTGCAGCAAGCCGTTGAGCAGATACAGCGTCGCCTCGGGCGCGGCGGCGCGTGCCGTGCGCGCCTCGTCCAAAGTGGCGACGAAGAACGTCTTGCAGCCGGTGTCGGTCAGCGCGCGCACCACCGGGTTTATGCCACAGCCATAGGCGTCGGCCTTCACCGCAGCAGCGCATTCGGCGGGCACGCCGGTCTTCTCGAGCTTGCGCCAATTGGACTTGATGGCGTCGAGATCAATGGTCAGCACGCCAGTGGCGTGCTCCGCCTCAACGGGGGATGTGCTGGCGGCAGCCATCGATTTCGGATCGGAGACGATATTCATGGGGTATTCCTGACGCGCAGTCCATCACGCGATTGCGGCGAGAGCCGGTCAACCGCAATGCACAATAGGCGCGCGAAGGCGACCGTTCAACGGTGACGATCTTACTCGTGATGCACGGGCAGGTGGCTTTCGCCGACCAGGTCGCTGAAGCGGGTGAACTGGCCCTCGAACTGCAGTTCGACGGTGCCGGTGGGGCCGTGGCGCTGCTTGGCGATGATGACTTCGGCGCGGCCGTGCACCAGCGACATGTCGAGCTGCCACTTCTCGTGCTCCGGCGTGCCGGGGCGCGGCTCCTTGTTCTGCAGGTAGTATTCCTCGCGGTAGACGAAGATCACCGCGTCGGCGTCCTGCTCGATCGATCCGGATTCGCGAAGGTCCGATAGCTGCGGCCGCTTGTCGTCACGGCTTTCGACCTGACGCGACAGCTGCGATAGCGCGACCACCGGGCAGTTCAGCTCCTTGGCCAGCGCTTTGAGGCTGGTGGTGATCTCGGTGACTTCCTGCACGCGGTTGTCGGATCGCTTGCCGGAGCCCTGCAGCAGCTGGATGTAGTCCACCATGATGACGTCGAGCCCCTTCTGCCGCTTCAGGCGGCGGGCGCGGGCGGTGAGCTGCGAGATCGACAGGCCGCCGGTCTCGTCCACATAGAGCGGCAGGTGCTGCAATTCGATGGTGTGGTCGCGGATCTTCTCGAATTCACGCTCGGTGATGCCGCCGCGGCGGATCGTGCTCGACGCGATGCTGGTCTGCTCGGCAAGAATACGGGTGGCGAGCTGTTCGGCGGACATTTCGCAGGAGAAAAAGCCGACGATACCGCCGTTGATGGTTTTTCGCGTGCCGTCGGGCTGCAGTTCGGACTGGTAGGCGCGGGCGATGTTGTAGGCGATGTTGGTGGCCAGCGCGGTCTTGCCCATGCCGGGGCGGCCGGCGAGCACCACGAGATCGGACGCCTGCAATCCGCCGAGCCGGGCGTCGAGCGCCTTCATGCCGGTCGAGATGCCCGACAGCTTGCCTTCGCGCTGAAACGCATTGGCGGCCATGTCGAGCGCGGTCTTCATCGCCTGGGAGAACTTCTGGAAGCCGCCGTCGTAGCGGCCGGCCTCGGCCAATTCGTATAGCCGGCGCTCGGCGTCCTCGATCTGGGCGCGCGGCGCAAAGTCCACCGGCGCGTCGTACGCCACGTTGACCATGTCCTCGCCGACATTGATCAACTGCCGGCGGATGGCCAGTTCATAAATCGTCCGACCGTAATCGTGGGTATTGATGATGGTGGTGGCTTCGGCGGCGAGGCGGGCAATGTACTGCGCCACCGTCATGCCGCCGAGGTCGGTATCCGCGGGCAGGAAGGTCTTCAGGGTGACGGGGGTGGCGACCTTGCCGGCGCGGATGATGCTGCTGGCGGTCTCAAAGACGGTCTGGTGGATCGGCTCGAAGAAATGTTCCGGCTTCAGGAAGTCGGAGACCCGGTAGAAGGCATCGTTGTTGACCAGGATGGCGCCGAGAACGCTCTGTTCCGCCTCGATGTTGTGCGGCGCCGTCCTGAACACCGGCATGCCGGCATCGGGAAGCTTGAGGACGTTGTTCGAATCAAATGCGGCCATGGTCTGGATTGGTTCTTCTTATGTCGGCGGATGAGCGGGGGCGACTAAGCGCCACTCGTTCGTCGAGGGAAAGCCCCGTCCATCCTTATGCACGATTCGAATATTTTTCGGTGGATGACCTTGGTTCCACCCGCGCATGGCGCTTGACCGGTTTCGGGCGCCAGGCCCGCAAAATGAATCTTCCATGAAGAAACCAGAAAGAATTCGCACGCCGCTCTGAACCTGATGGCGATTTCCGTCACCTATAGATATTCGCGCCGGTCCTCACCCGAAAAGTGAGCCCGGCGTCGATCGGGCGATCTGGGGCAAACCGCAGGAACCCGGTCAGGCAACAGGCGTTCTTTTCCGGTCAGAAGACGAGGATAGGACAATGGGTCAGCGTCAGCAGCCATCAAACGCCGAAACTGAAGGTTCCGCATGGTTGGGCACGCTGGTCGACACGTTCGAACGCGCTGAGCGGCTGGGCGATGTCCCCTGCGATCCCGGTTTGCTGTCGGCCGCCCGGCTGCGGCTGCAGGGTGAGCTGTCTGCCGCAGAAGTCTCTGGCGACCCGGACGATCAAACAGCCGCCGAAGTTCACCACTAGAGACTACTCGCCGGCCAGTTGCAGCCGCGGTGCCTGACCCTGCTCGAGGCCGCGCAAGCGGGCTTCCTCCGCTCCGATATAATCCCGCGTCAGCGGCACCACGTTTTGCCGCTTGGTGATCTGGATCTGGAAGTTCATCACGTTCTGCTTGCGGAACGACATTTCCGACGACGCCAGATAGAACTCCCACATCCGCGCAAAACGCTCGTCGTACAGCCGCACCGCTTCCTCGCGCCGCGCCATGAAGCGCTCGCGCCACGCCTTCAGCGTTTCCGCGTAATGCAGCCTGAGGATCTCGATATCGGAGACCAGCAGGCCGGCGCGTTCGATGGCTGGCAGCACTTCGGAGAGGGCAGGGATATAGCCGCCGGGGAAGATGTACTTGGCGATCCACGGATTGGTGATCCCGGGGCCTTCCGGCCGGCCGATCGAATGCAGCATCATGACGCCGTCATCGGCGAGCAGTTCGGCGCAGCGCGCAAAAAAGGTGTCGTAGTGATCGACGCCGACATGCTCGAACATGCCGACCGAAACGATGCGGTCGAACGGGCCGGGAATATCGCGATAATCCTGCAGCAGGAATTTGGCCGACTCCGACAGGCCCTTCTCGCCGGCGCGGGCGTTGGCGACCTGCAGTTGCTCGGTGGACAGGGTGACGCCGGTGACGTCGGCGCCGGTCATCTCCGCCAGGTACAGCCCGAGGCCTCCCCAGCCGGAGCCGATGTCGAGCACGCGGTGGCCCCGTTCGATCAGCAGCTTGGCGGCGAGGTGGCGCTTCTTGGCGAGTTGGGCGTCGTCGAGGGACGATTCCGGGGTCTCGAAGTAGGCGCAGCTATATTGCTTATCGGCGTCCAGAAACAGCGAATACAGCCGGCCGTCGAGATCGTAGTGATGAGCAACGTTGTTCCTGGAGCGGGCGCGCGGGTTGAACTGCTGGACGTGGCGGACCGGGTAGCGCAGCCACCACTGCACCTTGGCCCAGCGCGGCGCCATGTCGGGCTGGTCCAGGGCGACGGCGAGCAGGTCGGCGATGCTGCCGCGCTCCATCACCATTGAGCCGTCCATGAAAATCTCGCCGAGCGCCAGTTCGGGATCGAGGAGAAGCCGCCGTTGGGCCGTCGTGGTCGTGAACCGGGCGGCAACCGGCTGTCCGGTGCCGTCGCCGCACGTAAATGTCATGCCGTTGGCAGTCGTGAAACTGATCGTGCCGCGCTGGATGTACTGACGCAGAAAGAAACGCAACAGACGGTCCATCGAACGTACCCCAATGACCGATCACGCGCAGGCCGGGGTATGCGGGGTTATCCCCGACATACACGAGATCAACTGTCTCCCTAGCTCCAAGGTAGATGATAGTAATACCGGTGCCCGTTCGCCACTGCGCTGGGTGCAATGCGGCTATCTGAAATGAATCAATCACGCGGTTGCGTAATCTGTACGCTTCCATTCATATCGCAATCGGTTACAACGTGACCGCCGCGACCCCGGCTTCAGCACCGGTTTTCAGTATCAGGAGAATGAAATGTTGAGCCGAGCGCTCAGTTTAGCGACGGTGACGCTTCTCATTGGCTTTGCGGCAGTCCCGGTGCAGGCCCAGAACCTGGAAGCCGGCAAGACCCCCTCCCAGATTTTCGCGGGCGGCTGTGCCGTCTGCCACAAGAGTCCTCGCGGACTATTGAAGACAGTGGCGCCGGGCGCGCTGCCAGGCTTCCTGCGCCAGCACTACACAACCAGCACCGATATGGCCTCGCTGCTGTCGGCCTATGTGATCTCCAACGGCGCCACGGATACGCGCTTTGGCGGCGGCGGGCTGACCAAGCAAGGCAAGGAATTGACCTCCGAGCAGAAGCCCGCCGACGCGCGGCCGGGTGCTGCACCGGCCGCCGCGCCAGCGCCGGCCGAGGACTCCGGCCTGTTCGGTTTCATGCGCCGCAAGCGTGAGCCCGCGCCGGAAGCCGCCAAGCCCGAGGTCCCACCGGCCGCCGAGCCGACCGCTCGCGAGCGCCGCAACGCCAAACGGCTGGCACGCCCCCCGGAAAACCCCGATGCCGCCAAACCGGCGGTGGAAGGCAAGCCGCCGGAGGCCGCCGAAGGTGAGCCCGCGGCGCCGCGTTCGCAGAAGCAGAAGCTCGGCAAGAAGAACCGGCGCGACCGCGAGCAAGCGCCGAAGATCGACGCCGTGAAGGATGAGCCCAAATCCGAGCCGAAGTCTGAGCCGAAGAGCGAACCGGTCCGTGCCGAGCCGGCCAAGCCTGCCGCGAAGCCTGAGCCGGTGAAGGACGAGGCGAGCAAGCCGGCCATCGCCAAGCCGGTCGAGGAACCCACCAAGCCGGAGGCCGCGAAGCCAGAACCGGCAAGGAGCGAGCCAAAGCCGGAACCAAAGGAAGAGCACAAGCCGGAGCCGAAGCCCGAGGCACCGCCGTTGCGCGCCGATCCGGTACCTCCGGTGACCCCCGCGCCGAAGGTTGCCGAGCCCGAATCGCGACCTGCGCCGGTGGAAACGCCGGCAGTCGCGCCGTCGTCTGCGCCGACGCCTCCGCCGGTGCCAACTCCGCCGCCGGCCGCTGCGC
>NZ_JAQGJD010000084.1 GCF_028290785.1 Tardiphaga sp.
GATCACCGGATTCGCGCGCGACATCATGCTCGCCGCGATTCTTGGCGCGGGCCCGGTCGCCGATGCCTTTTTCGTGGCATTGCGGCTGCCCAACCATTTCCGCGCCATCTTCGCCGAGGGTGCCTTCAACGCGGCCTTCGTGCCGGCCTATGCCCATGTCCGAGGCGAGGGCAATGAGACGTCGGCGCGGCTGTTCGCCAACCGGATCTTCACGCTGCTGTTCGTCTCGCAGGTGGTGCTGTTGGCGCTGGCGCTGTTGTTCATGCCGCAGGCCATGAGCATTCTGGCCCCCGGTTTCACCGACGAACCCGAGCAGCGCCGGCTCGCCATCGAGCTGACGCGCATCACCTTTCCCTATCTGCTGCTGATCACGCTGGTGACGCTCTATGGCGGCATGCTCAACGTGGTGAACCGCTTCGCCAGTGCTGCGGCAGCGTCGATCTTCCTCAACATCGCGATGATGGCGACGCTCGCGGTCGCGGTCTGGTTTCCGACGCCCGGCCACGCCGCGGCGTGGGGCGTGCTGATCTCCGGCTTCCTGCAGTATTTTCTGCTCGCCGGCGATCTCGCCCGCCACGGCGGGTTGCCGCGCTTCGCGCCGCTCCGGCTCGACGAGGACGTCCGCGACTTCTTTCGGGCGCTAGGGCCGGCGACGCTGGGCTCGATGGGCACCCAGGTGGCGCTGTTTGCCGACACCATCATCGCCACCTTCCTGCCGGTCGGCGCGCTGTCGGCACTGTATTATGCTGATCGCCTCAACCAGCTACCGATCGGCGTGATCGGCATCGCCATCGGCACCGTGCTGCTGCCGGAGATGTCCCGCCGCATCACCGCCGGCGATCATGCCGGCGCAATGGCCTCGCAGCGCCGTGCCTTCGAATTCACCCTGCTGTTCTCGGTGCCGTTCGTGGCGGCCTTCCTCACGGTGCCCGACGTTATCATGCGCGCGATGTTTGCCCGCGGCGCCTTCACCAAAGCGGATGCGGTGGCGGCCGGTGCCACGCTCGCCGCCTATGCTATCGCGCTAATTCCCTTCGTGCTGATCCGCAGCGCGGTGGCCACCTTCTACGCGCGCAAGGACACAGCGACTCCGGTGAAAGCGTCGCTCACCGGCATCGCCGTCAACGTGGTGCTGAAGATCCTGCTGATGGGCTCCCTGGCGCAGGTCGGCCTGGCGCTGGCCACCGCCATCGGCGCCTGGGTCAACCTGCTGCTAGTGGTCGGCTTCGCAGTGCGCGCCGGCTACCTGGAATTCGACCGCGGCTTCGTGCTGTCGCTGGCAAAATTCTTCGTGATCGGCGTGGCGCTCGCCGCGGCGTTCTGGCTGACGGCGCATTTTGCCGCGGCGCAATTCGCCGCATGGACGTCGTTGCGCGACGAGGCGGCGCTGGTTCTGCTGATGCTGATCGGGACCATCGTCTATGCCGCGTTGGTCCTGCTGCTGTTCGGCCCCAGATGGCTCCGCTCGCTGGTGCGCAGCTAAAATTCTCGTGTCCCGGACGCGGCGCAGCACGCAGTGCTGCTCCGCAGAGCCGGGATCGTATCGAACTCCGGCGTTTGGGATGGCCCCGGTTCTGCGAAGCAATACTTCGTATTGCGTCGCGCCCGGGGCACGAACGGGGATAGCCCGTTGCACCCTGCATTTGCGCTTCTGCGCTTTCCACTGCACAATGGAGCCACTCTAAACTGCAGTCGGTGACCCCATGGCTCCCATCAAATTCGGCGTCGGACAGAGCGTCCTGCGCAAGGAAGACGACGCCCTGATTCGCGGCAAGGGCCGCTACACCGACGACCACGCGCCGCAGACGCTGCACGCGCTGGTGCTGCGCTCGCCGCATGCCCACGCCACTTTTACGCTCGACGCCGCGCGCGCCCGCGCGCTGCCCGGCATCGCGACGATCCTCACCGCCGAGGATGTCAAGGATCTCGGCGGCCTGCCGTGCCTGTTCAATCTGCCGGATGCGCCGTTCACGGGACCGGATTACGCGATCCTGGCCTCCGGCACGGTGCGCCATGTCGGCGACGCCGTGGCCTTCGTGGTCGCCGGGACCATCGACCAGGCGCGCGATGCGGTCGAGGCGATCGAGGTCGAATGGACGCCGCTGCCGTCGGTCAACGGTCTCGTCAATGCCGTGAAGAAGGATGCGTCGCAGGTGTGGCCCGCGCATGCCGGCAACGTGCTGTTCGACGTGCCGATCGGCGACAAGAAGGCGGTGGACGCCGTGTTTGCCAAGGCGCCGGTGGTTGCCGAAATCAGAATCGTCAATCCGCGCGTCATCATCAACTACATGGAAACCCGCGCCGCCGTTTGCGAATACGATGCCAAGCGCGATCACCTGACGCTGACCATCGGCAGCCAGGGCAGCCACCGGCTGCGCGACATCCTGTGCGACAACGTCCTCAAGATTTCCAAAGACAAGATGCGCGTGATCTGCCCCGACGTCGGCGGCGGTTTCGGCACGCGGCTGTTTCCGTACCGGGAATATGCATTGGTCGCGGTCGCCGCCAAGAAGCTGCGCAAGAGCGTCAAGTGGGCGGCAGACCGCGCCGATCATTTCGTCGGCGACGCCCAGGGCCGTGACAACGTCACCCACGCTCGCATGGCGCTCGACAAGGATGGCAAGTTCCTCGCCATGGACGTCGATCTGATGGCCGACATGGGCGCCTATCTCTCGACCTTCGGGCCTTACATCCCGCACGGCGGCGCGGGGATGCTGCCGGGGCTCTACGACATCCAGGCGTTTCACTGCCGCGTCCGCACCGTGTTCACCAACTCGGTGCCGGTGGATGCGTATCGCGGCGCCGGCCGGCCCGAGGCGGCCTATGTGGTTGAGCGGCTCGTGGATGCCTGCGCGCGCAAAGCCGGCCTGAGCCCGGATGCGATCCGCCGCAAGAACTTCATCTCGCCGAAGGCGATGCCGTACACCACCGCTACCGGCAAGATCTACGATTCCGGTGATTTCGCCGCCCACATGAAGCGGGCGATGGAAGTGGGCGAGTGGAAGGATTTTCCGAAGCGCGCCAAGGCGGCGAAGAAGCTCGGCCTGGTGCGGGGCATCGGCCTGGCCACCTATGTGGAAGTCTGCGGCACCATGGGCGAGGAGACCGCCAATGTCGCGCTCAGCCCCGATGGCGACATCACCATCCTGATCGGCACGCAATCGACCGGGCAGGGCCACCACACCGCCTATGCGCAGATCGTCGCCGAGCAGTTCGGCGTCGCGCCGGAGCGCGTCCATATCATCCAGGGTGATACCGACAAGGTCGCCACCGGCCTCGGCACTGGCGGCTCGGCCTCGATCCCGTCCGGCGGCGTCAGCGTGCAGCGCGCCACCCGCAAGCTCGGGGTAACCCTGAGGGAACTGGCCGCGGATGCGCTGGAGACCAGCGCCGCCGATCTCGAGATCGACGACGGCGTGGTTCGCATCGCCGGCACCGACCGCTCGATCAGCTTTGCCGAACTTGCCAAGAAGGCGGATCCGTCGAAGCTCAATGCGTCCGAAACCTTCAGCAGTGCCGACGGCACCTTTCCCAACGGCACCCATTCGGTCGAGGTCGAGATCGATCCCGCCACCGGGAAAATTGCGATCGTCAATTACGTGATCGTCGATGATTTTGGCGTCACGCTGAATCCGCTGCTGCTGGCGGGACAGGTCCATGGCGGCACCATGCAGGGTATCGGCCAGGCGCTGATGGAGCAGGCGGTGTACGACCCCAAGGACGGCCAGCTAGTCACCGGCACCTTCATGGATTATGCGTTGCCGCGCGCCGCCGACGGCGCCCCGATCAGCTTCGAGACCCACAACATTCCCTGCACCACCAACCCTTTGGGCGTGAAGGGGGCCGGCGAGGCCGGTGCGATCGGCTCCTGCCCGGCGGTGGTCAATGCGATCATCGAAGGGCTGTATCGCGAATACAAGATCGAGCACATCGACATGCCCGCCACGCCGGAGCGGGTCTGGATGGCGATCCGCGAGCACGAACGGCTGCATAGTCTGTGAAACGCCGCCGCCGGGAATAGAGGCCGGGTGGCGGGGTTTAAACCCGTGTTGCGCATTGTTCCTAGTTGAATTCCAAAAGGGGTGTTAGTCGATGAAACGTATGATCGTGGTGGTGGGCGCGTTGCTGCTGGGGACAGGCGCCGTGATGGCGCAGCAGGATGTCGTCAAGGAGGCCCAGAACGTCATGAAGGCCAACGGCAAGAATCTCGGTGGCGTGCTCAGCGCCATGGCGAAGGGCGACAAGCCCTATGATCAGGCCGCCGTTGACGCGGCGCTGGCGCAGCTTGACGATACCGCGAAGAAGCTGCCGACCTTGTTCCCGGAAAGCACCAAGGGCCTGAAGCCCGAAGGCGATTACAGCGCGTCGCCGAAGATCTGGGAAGACAAGGCCGGCTTCGACGCCAAGATCGCCAGCTTCGCCAAGGTGGTCACCGATGCCAAAGCCAAGATCAAGGATCTCGACTCGCTGAAGGCCAATGTTGGCGGCATCGGCAAGGAATGCGGCGGTTGCCACGAGACGTTTCGGTTGAAGATCTGAGGACTGGTCGCTGCCGTCCGCGTCCGTCATTGCGAGCGAAGCGAAGCAATCCAGTCTTGGTTCGCGGTCTTCTGGATTGCTTCGTCGCAAGGGCTCCTCGCAATGACGAGGAGAGCGCCTGCAAGTTCGCTTGTGGAGCGACAGTTTCGAAGAGGCAGTTACCAAACAAAAAGGGCGAACGCATCGCGTTCGCCCTTTGAAGTTCAGCAAGCCGGATAGAAACTTACTTCGTCACCTGTCCGCGAATTTCGCCAGCCGGATTGGCGGCAGTGTGGACATTCACATAGTACTTGCCGGCGACGAGGTCGGCGGCCTGGGCGTCGGTCAGGGTGGCGCTGCCTTCGGACGGGCTGGTCGCCGGCGCGATTGGCACGGCCACGCCGGCGTTCTTGCCAGGCTCCGCCGGGCCATGGAAATGCGCGGCGGTCGCGGCGCCGGTCAGGCCGGAATAGCTCAGCTTCCAGGTCAGTTTCTTCGACGCCGGATCAAAGTCGATATCGGCGGTGCCGGTGCCGGCGGTGGTGTTGGCGGGCACTTCGCTGGCACCGTTGAGCGTCGCCTTCATCTTGTCGGCAAAGGCGGGCGCAGAAAAGGCGACGGTGGCCAGCGCAAGCGCGGCGATTGCGGTTTTGGTAGCGGTCATGGTCTTCTCCCTGTGGACGCAAGATCGTCAAGATCGAAACGCCGCTGCTTGTGGTTTATTCCTGTGATCGCCGGACTGGGATCACGATTTCGTTCCGGACAAGGTGGCAACATCCGTCTAATGACGGCAACACGATCCCTCACGACGGACCCGCCCGTGCTGAAACGATTTTTATTTCTCGCCATCGGCGCTGTCGCCATCGGCCTCGCGGTATTTTGGTGGTTGACGATCCCGGCGACCATCGCGGCGACGGCGCTGCCGATCCATACGCCGGATATCGCGAACGGACTGACAACCTTCAATGCCGGCGGTTGTTCCTCCTGCCACGCGACGCCCGCGCAGCCGGACCGCACCCGGCTCGGCGGCGGACTGCCGATCACCTCGCCCTTCGGCACTTTTTACGTGCCGAATATTTCGCCGGATCCTAATGCGGGCATCGGCCGCTGGACCGAGGCGGAGTTCGTCACCGCGCTCGCGAAGGGCACCTCGCCGTCGGGCCAGCATTACTTCCCGGCGTTTCCCTACACCACCTACCAGCACACCAAGGTCGAGGATATCCGCGACCTGTTCGGCTATCTGAAGACGCTGCCCACGGTGGCCAGCAAGGCGCCGGACCATGACGTCCCGTTCCCGTTCAACGTCCGCCGCAACCTCGGTGTCTGGAAGTTGCTGTTCCTCGACGGCAAACCGTTGGTTGCCGATGCGTCGAAATCCGCGCCGTGGAATCGCGGCGCCTATCTAGTCAACGCGCTCGGCCATTGCGCCGAATGCCACAGCCCCCGCAACGTTCTGGGCGGCATCGTCGAAAGCCAGCGCTTTGCCGGTGGGCTCAATCCGGAGGGCGAGGGCTGGGTGCCCAACATCACCCAGAAGGGCCTTGCGGAATGGTCCGAGAAGGACATCGCCTACCTGCTGGAGACCGGCCAGACCCCGGACGGCGACACCGTCGGTGGCTCGATGGCCCGCGTGATCCGCAATACCTCGCAACTGTCGGCGGAGGATCGCACGGCGATGGCGGTCTACCTGAAGTCGCTGCCGGCGGTGGATGGTCCGGTAAGGCCGAAAAAGAAAGGCTAGATGAAGGAGGCGCATAGACGCTCCGGAAGCCATGTCGCTTCAGGCCTATTCGCGATCACCCCGGCGTGATTGTGTGCGGCGGTCCCTCCGCCAACGCGATTCCCCGATTTATGAATATCCTCAAGGCCGTGTCGCTGAAGATCGCCAGCACGGTGGCGTTTGCGCTGATGGGCGCGCAGGCGCGCTATCTCGGCAGTTCGCTTCCGGTCGGAGAGATCGTGTTTGCGCGCGGCCTGTTCGCGCTGATCCCGATCGTGCTGTTCTTCGGCTGGCGCGGCCAGTTGCGCGGCGCGCTGCGCACCGACCGGCGCTCGGCGCATCTGGTGCGCGGCGCCTTCAGCGTGGTTGGCACCTTCTGCACCTTCGGCGCGCTGGCGCGGCTGCCGATCGCCGACGTCACCGCCATCGCCTTCATCGCGCCGCTGATCACCGTGGTGTTCGCTGCCCTGATCCTCAAGGAGCATGTCCACGTCTATCGCTGGTCGGCGGTGGGCATCGGCTTTGCCGGCGTCATCCTGATGCTGTCGCCGTATTTCGGCAACCATGCCGCGCTCACCACGTCGATGCTGGTCGGGCTGGCGCTGGCGCTGATCAACGCCGTGTCCTCCGGCGGCGCGACGATCCAGATCCGGCGCTTGACCGCGACCGAGACGTCCTCGGCCATTGTGATCTTCATGACGCTGACGGTGATGGCGGTGTCGCTGCTCACCGCGCCGTTCGGCTGGCGGATGCCGGTGGGCGGCCTCGAGATCGGCTTGCTGATCGGCATCGGCGTCGC
The DNA here is from genome assembly GCF_028290785.1 of Tardiphaga sp. Lineage (GTDB taxonomy): Bacteria > Pseudomonadota > Alphaproteobacteria > Rhizobiales > Xanthobacteraceae > Tardiphaga. Next base: position 7,038 of record NZ_JAQGJD010000084.1, read on the forward strand.
CGGCGGCCTCGGCCAGATGCTGTTCACCGAGAGCTATCGCTACGCGCCGGCCTCGTTCCTGGCCCCGTTCGACTACACCGCGATGCTGTGGGCGTTTTTGCTGGGTTACTGGATGTTCGGCGAAGTGCCGACGTTCTATGTGGTCTGCGGCGCGGTGATCGTCGCCGGCGCCGGCATCTTCGTGATCCTGCGCGAGCGCCACCTCGGCCTCAAGCGCCTGCGCGACACGCCGATGTCGCCGATTTCCACCATGGCGGATGACGAGGCCGACCCCGATGCGCCCGTGAAGCCGGTAAAGGTGGGCGTGAAGGTCGCCAGCTAACGGCCGGTAAAGGTGGGCGTGAAGGTCGCCAGCTAACGGCAACGTGGAATATGCTGCAGCGCACAGTGCGGCGCAGCTGCGCATGCGACGAGCCGGCATTTAGAGCTAGCCAAATCCCGGGGCCTTGCTCCCGCCACCCCGCTGCTTTTATATGCGCCGTCGCCACCACGCGGCGCCCCGCGTATGGCGGGTCCAATTGATGGGGTGAGAGGCAAGGGTGCTTGCCGGGCGCCCCGTGCCTTCCCAGATCGTTCTGACTGAAGCTCCCGAAATCAAAGAGGTTACCAATGGTCAACCGCATGCAGTTCTACATTGATGGCGCCTGGGTCGATCCCGCCGTCAAGAAGTCGACCCCGGTCGTCAATCCGGCGACCGAAGAAGCGATGTATGAAATTGCGCTGGGCTCCAAGGCCGACGTCGACAAGGCTGTGATCGCCGCGCGTCGGGCTTTCGGGACGTTCTCCGTCACCACGCGCGAGGAGCGCGTCGCGTTGCTCGAAAAGATCATCGTGGCCTACAAGGCCCGCATGAAGGATATCGCCGTTGCCGTCTCGGACGAGATGGGCGCCCCGCTGCCGATGGCTGAAAAGCTACAGGCCGGCGCCGGCCTCGGCCATCTGGTCGCGACCCTCGACGTCCTGAAGAACTACAAGTTCGACGAGGTGCACAACGCCGCCATGATCACCCGCGAGCCGATCGGCGTCGTCGGCATGATCACGCCGTGGAACTGGCCGCTCAACCAGATCGCCTGCAAGGTCGCACCCGCGATCGCCGCTGGCTGCACCATGATCCTGAAGCCGTCGGAATTCACGCCGTCCTCGGCGCTGATCTTCGCGGAAATCCTGCATGAGGCCGGCGTGCCGAAGGGCGTGTTCAACGTCATCAACGGTCTCGGCACTGATGTCGGCGTCGCCATGTCCGAGCATCCCGACATCGACATGATCTCGTTCACCGGCTCGACCCGCGCCGGCATCGACGTCGCCAAGCGCGCCGCCAACACCGTCAAGCGCGTTAGCCAGGAACTCGGCGGCAAGTCGCCGAACGTGATCCTCGATGGCGCGGACTTCGTGAAGGCCGTCACCGGCGGCGTTGCGCACATGTTCAACAACTCCGGCCAGTCGTGCAACGCGCCGAGCCGGATGATCGTGCCGCAGGCCAAGATGAAGGAAATCGCTGCCATCGCCAAGGCGCAAGCCGACAAGACCAAGGCCGGCGATCCCCGCGCCGACGGAACTGTCATTGGTCCGGTGGTCAATCGCGGCCAGTGGGACAAGATCCAGGGCCTGATCCAGAAGGGCATCGAGGAAGGCGCCACGCTGGTCTCCGGCGGTCCCGGCCTTCCCGAAGGCGTCAACAAGGGTTTTTACGTGCGCCCGACCATTTTTGCGGACGTCACTGAAAACATGACCATCGCGCGCGAGGAGATCTTCGGGCCGGTGCTCGTGATCATGGGCGCCAAGGACGAGTCCGAGGCACTGCGGATCGCCAACGACACGCCGTATGGCCTGGCCGGTTACGTCTCCGCCGACACGATCGACACCGCGCGAAAATTCGGACGCAAGATCCGCGCCGGCAACGTCAACCTGCAGGGCGCCCCCAACGATCGCACCGCGCCGTTCGGCGGCTACAAGCAGTCCGGCAACGGCCGCGAGTGGGGTCAGTACGGCCTGGAGGACTTTCTCGAGGTCAAGGCGATCGCCGGCTACAACGCCGCGTAAGCGAGTGAGTTAGCGAAACGCCGGCGTGGAGAAATCCGCGCCGGCGTTTTTTTGTAGCCCGGATGAAGCGAAGCGCAATCCGGGAAGGCCGCTGATGTTGGACTTCTGCCCCCGGATTTCGCTTCGCTCCATCCGGGCTACAGAACTATCCCCCCAACGCGCCCTGCGTGTTGACATAGACCGCGTAGATCGACTGGCTCGACGCCATGAACAGCCGGTTGCGCTTCGCGCCGCCGAAGCAGACATTGGCGCAGCGCTCCGGCAAGGCGATGCGGCCAATCTGCTCGCCGTCGGGCGCGAACACGAACACGCCGTCGAGTTCGGCCTTGCCCATGCCCCAGCCGCACCACAGGTTGCCATCGATGTCGCAGCGCATGCCGTCTGGCGTGCCTGGACCGGCATCGATGAAGACGCGCTTGTTGGCGATGGTCCGGCAGTCGGCGGCAACGTCGTACGCCAAGATCTTGCGGTTCGGCACGCCGCGCGATTCCACGACATAGAGCAGCTTCTCGTCCGGCGAAAAGCACAGCCCGTTGGGGCCGAGCACGTCGTCGGCGACGATCGTGGCGCGCAGCGTATTGCCGTCGATGCGGTAGACGTTCTGGCCGATCTCCGACGGCGCCTTGTTGCCTTCGTAGTCGCTCATCAGCCCGAACGTCGGATCTGTGAACCAGATCGAGTTGTCGGATTTCACCACCACGTCGTTCGGCGAGTTCAGCCGCTTGCCTTCGAAGTTATCCATCAGCACGGTAATGCTGCCGTCATATTCGGTACGGGTGACGCGGCGGCCGTGCTCGCAAGTGATCAGCCGGCCCTGGCGATCTCTGGTGTTGCCGTTGCCGTAATTCGAAGGCCTTCGAAAGTCGCTGACCGCGCCGGTCTCCTCGTCCCACTTGACGATGCGGTTGTTCGGAATGTCGCTGCACAGCAGATAGCGGCCGTCGCCAAACCACACCGGTCCCTCGGCCCAGCGCATGCCGGTGGCGATGCGTTCGATGGCGCCGAGTTTGATCCAGTATTTTTCGAAGCGCGGATCGAGTGCGTGAATCGCGGGATCAGGATAATAGGTCGCCGGTTGCCAGCCGCGGGATGGAGCTTCGGACATCGTTGGGTCCTTGTTGTTGCTTCCTCGCCAAGAGCCGCTTGCTACCATTGGCGCGTTTGCGCGGCAAGCAAGTCTCCGTCATACTCATCTGTAACGTTGCAACAGACGAGGGACGGAATGCCAAGAATATTGATGACGGGCGCATCGGGCGGCATCGGCACGCGACTGCGGGAATTGCTGCCGCCGATCTATCCGGACCTGGTGCTGAGCGACCTCACGACGCCACCGAATCTGAAGCCCGGTGAAAAATTCCAGCAGGCCGATCTCGCCGATATGGCCGCGGTCGAATCGATTTGCGAGGGCGTCGATGGCATCCTGCATTTCGGCGGTTTCTCGGTAGAAGGTCCGTGGGAGACTATCCTGCAGGCCAACATCATCGGCACCTACAATCTGTTTGAGGCGGCGCGCAAGCACGGCGTCAAGCGCGTCATCTTCGCGTCCTCCAACCACGCCGTGGGCTTCTATCCGCGCCACACCAAGATCGGCACCGACGTTACCGCACGGCCGGACGGCCGCTACGGCGTCAGCAAGGTGTTCGGCGAGGCGCTCGGCGCGCTTTATGCGGACAAGCACGGGCTCTCGGTAACCTGCCTGCGGATTGGCAATTTCGGCGACCGCCCGCTCGACCAGCGCCGGTTGGCGATCTGGCTGAAGCCGGAGGACCTGGTGCAGCTGTGCCAGATCGGGCTCGACCATCCCGATATTCATTTCGAGATCATGTACGGCGCGTCGTATAACGAGCGCGCCTGGTGGGACAATTCCCGCGCCTATGAGCTCGGCTACCGCCCGGTCGGAAAGGCCGAGGACCATCGCGAGCATGCCATGGCCGAGCAGGCCAAAATGAAACCCGACCCGGTGAGCGATTTCTACCAGGGCGGCGCATTCTGCGGCACCGAGTTCGACGGCGATGCCAGCCGCGTCTGGGAACCGAAATAGCCCCGCGTTTCCGGCGATTGACAAGGATTCTAGCGGCCCCATAAGAAGCCGCTAGAACACGTCTAAAAACGGGAAACGCGACATGGCCGATGGATTGCGCAAGGGGCTCACCAGCTACGGCGATGCCGGTTTCTCGCTGTTCCTGCGCAAGGCCTTCATCAAGGCGATGGGTTATTCCGACGACGCGCTGGACCGCCCTATCGTCGGCATCACCAATACCCACAGCGACTACAATCCCTGCCACGGCAACGCCCCCCAGATCATCGAAGCGGCCAAGCGCGGCGTGATGCTGGCCGGCGCGCTGCCGATGGTGTTCCCGACCATCTCGATCGGCGAAAGCTTTGCGCATCCGACCTCGATGTATCTGCGCAATCTGATGGCGATGGATACCGAGGAGATGATCAAGGCGCAGCCGATGGATGCGGTGATCGTGGTCGGCGGCTGCGACAAGACGCTGCCGGCGCAGATCATGGCGGCGATCTCCGCCGACCTGCCGACGGTGGTGATCCCGGTCGGGCCGATGGTGGTGGGCCACCACAAGGGCGAGGTGCTTGGCGCCTGCACCGACTGCCGGCGTATGTGGGGAAAATTCCGCGCCGGGGAAATCGACCAGCAGGAGATCGACGCGGTCAACGCGCGGCTGGCGCCGTCCGTCGGCACCTGCATGGTGATGGGCACCGCAAGCACCATGGCCTGCATCACCGAGGCGATGGGGCTGTCCTTGCCCATGAGTGCGACGATTCCCGCGCCGCACGCCGAGCGCTTTCGCTCGGCCGAAGCGAGCGGGAAGGTCGCTGCCGAACTGGCCAGAAACAAGGGCCCGAAGCCGAGCGAATTTCTCACGCCGGCCTCGTTCCGCAATGCCCAGGTGGTGCTGCAGGCGATCGGCGGTTCGACCAACGGGCTGATCCATCTCACCGCGATGGCCAATCGGTCGGTGCACCGCATCGACCTCGCGGCCTTCGACGAACTCAGTCGCGAAGTGCCTGTGCTGATCGACCTGAAACCGTCAGGCGATCACTACATGGAGCACTTTCATCACGCCGG
>NZ_JAQGJD010000114.1 GCF_028290785.1 Tardiphaga sp.
TCAACGGATCGGCCGCCGCGGCGGCGAGATCGCCGACCGGCAGCGTCGGATTGATCAGCCGGCAGCCGTCGAGATCGAGGATCACCAGAGCGGACAATTCGTCGCGATTGATGCCGGCGATGACGACGTCGCGCACGAGAGGCGCGCAGGTGTCGATAAAGCGCGCGCGCAGCGGACCGACGCTGACCCAGGTGCCACTGCCGAGCTTGAAATCCTCGGAGATGCGGCCGTCGAAATCGAAGCCGGCCGCGAGATCATCGGGATCGACCGGCTTCAGCGCGTCGCCGAAAATGTAGTAGCCCTCGTCGTCGAACGCCTTCGCGGTCAGTTCCGGCTCGCGCCAGTAGCCGGGCGTGATGTTCGGGCCTTTGGCGCGCACTTCGAGCTTGCCGTTGTTCGGTACCAGTTTCGCATCGTTGCCCGGCACCGGCAGCCCGACATGGCCGGAGCGGCTGGTGGTTGGCGTGACGCACATGAAGAACGGCGAGGTCTCGGTGGCGCCGAGCCCGGTGAGCATCGGCACCCGCGCGCCGGTGGCCTGGACCGAGAGTTCGTCGAGGCTGTCCCAGACATAGGGCGACAGGCCGGCGCCGCTGAAGAACATCGCATGCAGCCGCGAGAAGAACTTTTGCCGCAGTTCGGCATCGTCGCGCAGATAGGGCAGCAGCGATTCATAGCCCTTGGGCACGTTGAAATACACAGTGGGCGAAATCTCTCTGAGATTGCGAATGGTCTGCGCGATGCCCGCCGGCGTCGGCTTGCCGTTGTCGAGATACATCGAGCCGCCATTGAGCAGCGTCAGGCCGATATTGTGGTTGCCGCCAAAGGTGTGATTCCACGGCAGCCAGTCGATGATGACAGGCGGTTCGTCCATCAGGAATGCCAGCGTATCGCGCAGCATAATCTGGTTGGCACACAGCATGCGCTGGGTGTTGATCACCGCCTTGGGGTTGCCGGTCGAGCCCGAGGTCAGCAGGAATTTGGCGATGGTATCGGGGCCGATGGCATCGTGGACGGCGTCGAGGTCCGCGGCCTCCGGCGTCGCCAGCAGGCTCGACAACATCGTGACCGCGCGATCCGGCAGCGCACCGCGCGAGGTAACGACCTCGGTGCCTTCGGGGACATTGAAATGGATCGCATCGGCAAAGGCATCGGCGTCGTCGGCGAACACCAGCCCCGGCGTCAGCAGCTTCATCAGGTAGGAGAGCTTGCCAAAATCCTTCGAGACCAGCGAATAGGCCGGCGACACCGGCGCATAGGGAATGCCGGCATAGAGCGCACCGAAGGCGAGCAGCGCGTGATCGACGGAATTGCCGGACAGGATGACGATCGGCCGTTCCGCCGACAGGCCGCGCGCCAGCAGCGCGGAGGCGATATGGCGGGCGGCGTCGAGCATCTGCGCGTAGGTGACTTCGCGCCAACCACCGTCCTCGCCGCGCTCGGCCATGAAGACGCGGTCCGGCGCTTCCTTCGCCCAACGGTGCAGACAGTCGGTGATCCGGACCGGATAATCGCCGAGCGCCGTGGTCGGGCGGAGATAGATCGTGCCGTTGTCGCGACGATCGATGCTGACACCGATGTCACCGAACGAGATCGGGCGCAGCGGATGCGCCGTTGCCGCCCGTTTGGTCTGATCGCCTTTTGCGGCTGTTGCAGACATGTTGTTTCGACCCTGGTTTTATTATTTTGAAGAAATCAGCTGGGTTGGACTTTGCCCGCCTTGCGATCGAGAAAGGCGCGAATCCGCGTCTTGGCCTCCTGGTCGCTCTGCGCCACGCTGGCCATCAGCGCTTCCAGCATCAGGCCGGTCTGCGGGCTGGCCTCGGCAATCAGCGGCAAGGCTTGCATGACCGCGAAATTCGTCAGGGGGGCATTCTGCGCGACGCGCTCGGCGAGTTCGAGCGCCTTCTTCAGCGACCCGCCCTCCTCCGTCAGGTATTGCGAGAAGCCGAGCGACACGCCTTCGGGGGCCGTGTAGACCCGCCCGGTCAGCATCATGTCGGCCATCCGGGCCACGCCCACCAGCCGTGGCAACCGCACCGAGCCGCCGCCGCCGACGAAGATGCCGCGCTGGCCCTCCGGTAGCGCGTAGTAGGCGCTGGGTTCGGCTACGCGGATATGCGCGGCGCAGGCGAGTTCGAGCCCGCCGCCGATCACGGCGCCCTTCAGTGCGGCGATCACCGGCACGCGGGCGTGCTGGATGCTATCGAACACGCGGTGCCACATCCGCGAATGCATCAGGCCGGCGGTGGCGTCGCGTTCGGAGAGTTCGGAGAGATCGAGGCCGGCGGAGAAATGATCGCCGACGCCGTGAAATACCACCGCGCCGACAGCCTCCGGCAGCGTCGCGAAGGTGCGCTCGATCTCGAGGATGATGCCGTCGTTGAGCGCATTGCGCTTCGCCGGCCGGTTAAGGCCGATGGTCAGCACCCGTCCGACGGTTTCGAGGGTGAGCAGGGAGGCGGTGGTGAGGGCAGCGTCGGCCATGGCAGCAAATAGGTCCTGATGAGAATAGTTATGTATTATAACTATTAGGCCGGGAGTCAATCTTGCGGTGCAAAACTGCCCTTGCGGCCGCCTCACAGCACCTGATGCACGGCGATCTCGACCCGGTCCGGATGCCTGGCGCCGACGCCGACGAACAAATGCTGCATCAACCAGCGGTACTTTGCGCTTCCAGTCTCGAACTTCGGCACCGAGCGGAAATAGATCAGCGCGGGATCGACGGCCTCGCCGCGCGCGATACGATCCAGCGCGTCCTTCGGCCCGAAGCGGACGCCGACGTTGTCGATGTAGACTACCGCGCCGTCGTCCATCTCGAAGGCATATTTGGCTTCCACCTCGGTAAAACCATCGGGGCGGATGATCTGGAAATCCGCGCCAACCGGATAAATCGTGCCGCGAATACCGTCGCCCACCACTTCGCCGCCGAGAATCGGAATGATGCGGCGGACGCCGTGGCCGAGATCGCCGGCGATGATCGGCGCGCCAATTTTGATCGCGAGGGTGAAGACGTATTTCGTCTGCAACTGCGGCGTCATGGACTATCCGATCATCCGCGTCGGCAGCCAGGTGGCGATCAGCGGAAACAGGATCAGCAGCACCAGCCGGATCAGGTCGGTCACCACGAAGGGCAGCACGCCCTTGAAAATGGTGGACATGCTGACGTCCTTGATCACGCTCTTGATGACGAACACATTCATGCCGACCGGCGGATGAATCAGTCCGAGTTCGACCGTCACGACGATGACGATGCCGAACCAGATCGGGTCGAAGCCCAGCGCCATCACCACCGGGAAAACGATCGGCACGGTGAGGATCACCATCGCCATGGCGTCCATCAGGCAGCCCAGCACCAGATACATCAGCAGGATCAGCGCCAGCACGCCGTAGCGGCCGATGCCCAGGCTGGTGAGGAACTCGGTGACATGCTGCGGCGTCTGCGTGATGGTGAGGAAGTATCCAAAACACAGCGCGCCGATCAGCACGGTGAACACGGCGGCGGCGGTGCGCGTCGCCTGCAACAGCGATTGCAGGATGCCGTCCTTGTTGAGCTTGCCCCTGAGCACGCCAATGATGAAAGCGCCGACGGCGCCGACCGCGCCGGCTTCGGTGGGAATGAAGAAGCCGCCATACAGCCCGCCGATCACGAAGATGAACAGCAGCAGCGGCGACCACACGTCGCGGATCGCCAGGGCGCGCTCGTGCCACGATGCCTTCGGTCCCGCCGGCAGGAAGCCCGGCTTGACCACGCCGATGATGAAGATGGTGATCATGTGCATCACGATCGCCAGCAGGCCGGGCACGATGCCGGCGATGAACAGTTTGCCGATGTCCTGCTGGGTGATGATGCCATACACCGCCAGCACGGTGCTCGGCGGCAGCATCGCGCCGAGCGTGCCGCCGACCGCAATCACGCCGGTGGCGAAGCTTTGCGGATAATTGAAGCGGCGCATCTCCGGATAGGCCACGGCGGAGAATGTCGCCGCCGTCGCCACCGACGAGCCCGAGATCGCGGCAAAGCCGCCGCAGGCGGCGATGGTGGCGATGCCGAGCCCGCCCTTCCAGTGGCCGACAAAGGTGTTGGCGGCGCGGAACAGTTCGCGGCTGATACCGGACACCGAGACGAAGGCGCCCATCAGCAGGAACATCGGGATCACGCCGAAGGAATAGTCCGTCACCGTGCGCATGGTGGTCTGGCCGACCAGCTTCAGCGCCGGCGCGAAGCCGGTGAGATAGCCGAAACCGGTGATCCCCACGAGACCCATCGCCATACCCACCGGCACCCGCAGCAGCATCAGCACGAACAGGCTGACAAACCCGATCAGCGCGACGGCTTCATTGCTCAATTCCATGCGATCACTCTGCCGTCTTGATGATGGGGTCGTGCATCTGATCCGGGTGGAAGATCAGCCGGTAGGTGCGAAAGGCAATCAGCAGCACCGCGGAGACATCGCCGATCCAGGACACCAGGAAGAACGGCCAGATCGGCAGTTGCAGGTCCATGGTGACGATGTGGCTGTTGTAGGTGTCGACCACTTTGTCGAACAATGTATAGGTCTGCACGCTGACCACGAACAGCAGCACCAGCGTCGCGAACACGTCGATCCAGCGCTGATATTTCGGGGTCGCATTGGCCCAGACCAGATCGACGGTGATGTGCGAGCCGCGGTAGGAGGTCGCGGCGATGCCCCAGAAGATCAGGATGCCGAGCAGGAACTGGCCGACATTGTAGTAATCAGGAATCGTCACCGCGAAGAATTTGCGCATGAACACCGCGATGAAAGTGTTGAGCGCGACGATGCCAACGAACAACGCCGCGATCCATTCGATGGAATCGATGAAGCGATCCATGACGTTCTTGCGCGGCGGACCCGGCGGTCGGACGATGACGCCGTCGGGGGTTATTTCGGAGGCGGTGGTCATTGATGACGTCACGATGTTGGGTATGAGGGCGAAATCACGATTGACGGTCCGGTTCCCCGGATGCTGCGCAACGCGCCCCTCTTGGGGGCGTGGTGCGCTGCTGATCCGGGGCCCAGGTCCTTCGCGACAAAGAAACCGGGATCCCGGATCTGCGCAGCAGCGTGAAGAACGCTGCAGCTTGTCCGGGAAACGAGTGACTGCTTCTTGGCTATAGCCCCGCGTCGTACTTCTTCAGCGCGGCCTTCAGCTCGGTATCGATGGCGTCCGCGTCGCCGCCGGCCTTCTTGACGCCGGCCGCCCAGCTGGCGTGCAGCGGTTCGACGCCCTTCTTCCATTCGGCGAGCTGCTCGGGGGTCAGCTTGTAGACCTCGTGGCCTTCCAGCGCCTTCATCTTCACCCGGCCGTTGGCTTCGAAATCGACCCAGGGGTCGGTGACCTTGGACGCCCATTCCGGCGTGCAGTGGTCGTCGATGATCTTCTTCTGGCCATCGGACATGGAATTGTATTTGGCGAGGTTGATATTGTAGGTGAACACCGTCGAATATAGCGGCGCATCGATGTGATACTTCACCACCTTGTCGATGCCAAACAGGAAGATCGAGCCCCACGGGAACGCGATCTCGTCGGCGACGCCGCGCTCGATGGCGTCGCGGGATTCCGGCGCCGAGGCCTGCACATTGGTGCCGCCGAACAGTTTCACCATCTCGCCGATGGTGCTCTGCGCCGGACGCACCTTCACGCCGTTGAGATCGGCGGGAACCAGTATCTTCTTCTTGCCGTGCAAGGAGCCTGGATCGTGAATGAAGGCGAAGCACAGCTTGGTGTCCTTCATCTCGGTCTTGGCGTATTTCTGATACCACTCGTTGAGCGCCAGCGTGCCTTTCTTGCCGTCGGAAAACACGAACGGCAGTTGCCCCGCGGAGACGATCGGGAAGCGGCCGGGCTGGTAGCCGGGATTGACGTAGGTGATGTCGGCGATGCCGTCGCGCGCCATGTCGTAATGGTCGAACGCCTTGCCGAGCTGCTCGGAGGGGAACACCGACATCTTGATGGTGCCGCCGGAAGCCTTCTCGATGTCGGCAGCCCAGGCCTGCGTCGCCGGCACCAGCGGATGCGCGGGCGGTACCCACAGCGAAACCTTCACGTTGACGGTCTTGTCCTGCGCCACCGCGGGCGTCACGGCCGGCACCGCGCACACAGCCGCCAGCAACGCGAAAATTGCTTTCCTCATCAACATCTCTCCCTCACTTAACCGGACCTTGAACGGCCCTTTGAGAATATTGTTATATGATATAATTATCATTGCAAGCCTGCGCGACGGGCCCGGATCGCGTGGCCTGATTCAAAACCTCGCGTGACGAAAACAGCCTAACTGAACGGCAGGAGCAAGTGTTGCGGACAAAAGTTGCCATCATCGGTGCCGGCCCGGCGGGAATGCTGCTGGGACAATTGCTTCACGCCTATGGAATCGACAACGTCATCCTGGAACGCAAGGACCGCGACTACGTGCTCGCCCGGATCCGCGCCGGCGTGCTCGAACAGGGCACCGTCGGCCTGCTGGAGAAACTCGGCATCACCGAGCGGCTGCACCATGAGGGCCTGATCCACGACGGCATCGAGCTGCTGTTCGGCGGCGTCCGTCATCGCCTCGACCTCAAACACGCTTCCGGCGGCAAGGTGGTCACGGTCTACGGCCAGACTGAAGTGACGCGCGACCTGATGGACGCCCGCGTCAAGGCCGGGCTCACCACCGTCTATGACGCCGACCAAGTCAGCCTGCACGATTTCTACGGCAGCAGCCCCCGGGTGCGCTACGTCAAGGACGGCGTCAGCCACGAGATCGCCTGCGACTTCATCGCCGGTTGCGATGGCTTTCACGGCGTCTCCCGGCAGAGCGTGCCCGCCGACGCGGTGAAGACCTTCGAGCGGGTCTACCCGTTCGGCTGGCTCGGCCTGCTGTCGGACACGCCGCCGGTATCGCCGGAGCTGATCTACACCAACCACGAGCGTGGCTTCGCGCTGTGCTCGATGCGCTCGCCGACCCGCAGCCGCTATTATGTGCAATGCGCGCTCGACGAAAAGGTCGAGAACTGGTCGGACGACCGGTTCTGGGACGAGTTGCGATCGAGGCTCGATCCGGAGGCCGCGGAGGCCCTGGTCACCGGCCCGTCGATAGAAAAGAGCATCGCGCCGCTGCGCAGTTTCGTGGCCGAGCCGATGCGGTTTGGGAAACTGTTTCTGGCCGGCGACGCCGCCCATATCGTGCCGCCGACCGGTGCCAAGGGGCTCAACCTCGCCGCCTCCGACGTGCATTATCTGTCACAGGCGCTGCGCGAATTCTACGACGAGAAATCTTCCGCCGGGATCGACGGTTATTCGGCCCGCGCTTTGATGCGGGTGTGGAAGGCGGTGCGGTTCTCGTGGTGGATGACCTCGATGATGCACCGTTTCCCCGACAATGACGGCTTCGCCACCAAGCTGCAGCAGGCCGAGCTGGACTACGTAGTGCATTCGAAGGCGGCGACCTCGGCGCTGGCGGAAAATTACGTCGGGCTGCCGTATTAGCCGCCGTCATTGCGAGCGAAGCGAAGCAATCCAGAGCCCCAAGCGAAGGCTGGATTGCTTCGTCGCAAGAGCTCCTCGCAAAGACGGGTCGTTCGCTGTTTTAAACTTTGTTGGCGTGGCATTCGCGTGCCGTTGGGCTTCAATACCGCAACGCTTGGATGACCCATGAACAACCTCGCCATCCCCGAAGGCTTCGCGCCACATTTTCGCAAGAGTCCGCTCACCGAGCCGTGGGAGCCGATCTATTCGAAGGCGACCGACAAGGCCGTCATCCTCGGCCTGCGGCTGGCCGAACCGCATACCAATTCGCGCGGGCTGGCCCATGGCGGGCTGATCTCGTCGCTTGCCGACAACGCGATGGGGCTGAGCTGCGGCCATGTGCTCGGCGGCGGCACACGGCTGGTGACGGTCAGCCTGACGGTGGATTTCATCGGCGCCATCGCCGTCGGGCAATGGCTGCAGGTCGAGACCGACGTCATCAAGACCGGCAGCACGCTGTGTTTCGCGCAGTGTTTTGTCGCGGCCGACGGCGTGCCCGCCGCACGCGCCAGCGCGACCTACCGGGTGGCGCCGAAGAAGCCGTGAGCCTTCCGGTTCCTGCAACAATGAATTGCCGGTTGCAGGAATTCTGGATTCTGCCGAAATCTCTATGTTGTTGCCGACGACGAGCATTCGCTCGCCCGGGACCACGCTCTTGGGAGATTTCGATGACCGACACCCAGACCTATTCTAGCGACGTCGCCTTCACCCCGACGGTGAAGGCCATCCAGGCCCGCAAAGGCTCGCGCGACGGCTATGCGCGGGTCGAGCAGGACGGCGGCTGGCGCAGCGAGGTCGATGACAACCTGGCGGCATTCCTGGCCGACGCCAACAGCCTGTTCCTGGCCACCGCCAGCGCCGACGGGCAGCCCTATATGCAGCACCGCGGCGGCCCGAAAGGCTTTGTCAAAATCCTCGACAAGCAGACGCTGGCCTTTGCCGATTTCAGCGGCAACCGGCAATACATCACCCAGGGCAACCTCGCAGAGAATCCGAAGGCCAATATCTTCATCATGGATTATGCGCATCGCCGCCGGGTCAAGCTGTGGGGCGAAGCCCGGGTGGTCGAGGACGATCCGGCGCTGCTGGCGAGCCTGATGCCGGCCGGCTATAAGGCCCGTCCCGAGCAGGCGATCGTGTTCAGGATCGCCGCATGGGATACCAACTGCCCGCAGCATATCCCGCAAAAGTTCGACGCCGCCGACGTCGCCGCCGCATTGGCATCGCGCGACGCCAGGATCGCGGAGTTGGAGGCGGAACTGGCGGCTTCGTCATTGCGAGCGAAGCGAAGCAATCCAGGAAGCAACGTGTAAAGGACTGGATTGCTTCGTCGCAAGAACTCCTCGCAATGACGAACACTGTATTCGCAGAGGCCTTGTCGCGCTAAACAGCCCAGATGAACACGATTGCCATCGCCCCCGAAACCGTCAGCCCATGCCAGGCCTGCGGCGCCTGCTGCTCGTATTCCAGCAACTGGCCGCGCTTCACCACCGAGGATGAGGCGGAGCTGGATCTGATTCCGGAAAAATTCGTCAACGATAGATTGTCGGGGATGCGCTGCGAGGGCGACCGCTGCAGCGCGTTGACCGGCACCGTCGGCGATCACACCGCGTGCGGCATCTATGCGATCCGGCCGGAAGTGTGCCGGACCTGCCTGCCCGGCGATCCCGAATGCGCGATGGCGCGGCGCCGGCATGGCCTGCCGGTGCTGGAGATCACCGAGGAGTCTTAACTCAGGCCGTGACGTGGACCCGGGCTTTTTCGTCGGCTTCGATCTCGTCATCGAGATCGTCGTCGATCGGCGTGAAGGTCGAGAGCGGTTTGGTCGAGAGCGTGATCGCCTTGCGGTTGCCGTAGGACGACGACGCGGCCGGACGCGAAACCGTGGTCTCGTGCGACAAAGCGTACAGCGTCGAGCCGACCCGACCGCCGAGCTGATACAGTTCGCGTTCGTCGCAACTGGCGGCAATGGCGATGGCCAGCGAATGCAGGTGGCTGCGGCGGTAGCAGAACAGCGCCAGCATCGCACGCACGTCGGACGAGACGCTCTCGACGAGTTGCGGCAGGCCATGCTCGCTGGCCCGGTACATGGCACCGAGCAGATCTTCCTGAACCGGGCAGAAATCGTTCTCAAAAGCTTGTCGGCTGGACCACATGGCGGTTCTCCTCAGTGATGAGGATGCAGCGCAATTTCCTAACGGCTGGTTAACCAAGCGGCTTGTTTGGCGGATGCCCTCTTGAAATGGAACCGCGAATCAGACAGCCGCGGCCGCATTTCCGCCGCCTTGGAACCGGTCACCTAAACCGGATCGTCGTCACCTGGCCTAGCTGTTGGCGACGAGGAAAATCGCCAGGAAAAAATCGGTCAGGTGATGCAGCGCCTGGTCGATGCCGATCAGCCACCAGAACCAGCGATGGCCCATGGTGATGCCGTAATTCGATACGAGCAGGCCCTTGATGCGATCGATCGTAATGTGGATGGCGAAGTCGATCAGGCCGACAAACCACAATTTGGGTTGCACCGCAGCAACCAACAGCGTCGTCAGTACGCCGTGAACGGCACAGTGCGCGAGCAGCGGCAGCGCCCAGCCGGTCTTGCGGTCCTTGGTCGCCATCCAGTTGGTCTGCAGGAAAAAGTCCCCGACCACGTGCTTCACCGTCAGGATGAGCATCCACCCGACCAGCGGGCCGAGGACAATCGACGACGACATTGCGGGAAACGACAAGCGGACGTCCTTCCTACCGGTCCTCAGGCACCGATCCGAGATCGGCTCGGGACACTATTTATGACATCCCGGAACCGGGAATGCACGCCGCGGAACCGAAAATGCACCGCGGCTTTTTGCTTTCCCCTTCCCCCTTGTGGGAGAGGGTGGACGCGCGGTAGCGCGGCCGGGTGAGGGGTAGAGTTTCGCCTCGCCCCCTCATCCGGCACGGACTTCGTCCGCGCCGCCTTCTCCCACAAGGGGAGAAGGAAAAACGGCCCGCGCCCGTATCTCCGCGATCGCCTTGCGCACCTGTTCACCTTTGGGATCGCGCGGCACATGGCGGGCCTCGGCGATCGCAGCGGAAAGATCGGGCAGCACCAGCGTGCCATCGAACACCGGCTTGGCCAGCCCGTCGATGATCTGGTGCCAGGCCGCCAGGCCGTGGCGATAGCCGGTGCCGTAGCCCTCGATCATGGTGGCGCTGTGCACGATCGCCGCGACGGCGTCCGGCTGCTTCGTCAGCGCGCGATCGATCATGTGCAGCCAGCGCTCGACCCAGGCGCGCTCCATCGAATAGCGCACCGACAGCAGCCGCCAGCGCCGCAGCGAGGACTCGATCATCAGGCGGCGGACGCCCCACCAGCTCGCGGTGCTGAAGCGGATCGGCACCGTACGGTGCGAACAGCTGATGCATTCCAGCAGCCACATCAGCGGCTCGCCGGCGATTTCCGGCAGCGCCGATACCAGTTCGTCGAGCCTGAAACGCCGGACATCGACCGCCCGCCGCGCCCGGTTGGCCGGCTCCTGCAGCTTGAGCTGCGCAATCCGGATCGCATCGTGATAGCTCATCCGGATGGCCAGCAGCCGCGCGATCTCCGCGAGGAGCGCATCATCGACGCCGCGGCGATGGACGAAGCGACGCAGCCGGTCGCAATATAGCTGCGCATAGGCCTGGCCCTGATACTCGACCAGCATGGCGACGCCGTTCAACGCCGCCGGTTTGACCGCTTCCGGCAGTCCGGCCGGCAGACGCGCCGGCGGGGCATCGTCGCGGCCCGCCAGTTCGGCGACGGTGTTGCGAATGACGGTGATGAAGCCGGCCACGGGAAGTCCTGACGCTCAAGCTGGTTGCGCAGCAGCGGGCAGCGGCGGCGCGTCGTGCTGCGCCAGCCGCGTTTCCAGCTTGTCGATGTTCTCGAACAGCCGGGCGGAGGCCAGCCGCAGGAAGAAGAAGCCAAACTCCGGATTCTGCACGTAGAGCTCCTCGACCTGGCTGTAACTGACGCTGAGCACGGTGCCGGCCTCGATGCATTCCAGCGTCTGGGTCCGCGCGTTGGACGGCGACAGCATGCCGAGTTCGCCGACAATGGCGCCGACCGGCAATTCGATGCCCGACTCCACCAGCCGGTAGCGGCCGCTGACGATGTAGAACATGTCCTCGGCCTTCTCGTCCTTGTAGAACAGCGCCTCACCGGCCACGCAGTGGCGCTCGGTCATGAACGGCTTCAGCCATTCCATCGAAAGATCAGAATTGACCGACTTCTTCACGTCGCGGACCAGCTGCAGCATCTGGTGCAGGCGATAGGCGTTCAGCGGCAGCAACACGGCGTGCAGGATCAGGGTCGGATAATTGTGGGTCGGGATCGAAATCGAGATCAGGATGACATTGGTGAGAATGCCGAACACCCGCAGCGGGATCATCGTCCGCATGGTGCAGGTTGCGACCACGAAGATCGATGCAAACGCGCTGCCGGCGTGTTGCAGATAGGTCATATCCATCGGAGCCAACCGGGTTTCCAGTGAGGGCGCGGTAACGCAAACATGGTCTGTACCGCAACGTCCTTTGCGATACCTTTATAACGGATTTCAATAGGATAGACCGCTTTGCCCGCTGCGGAAATCACATGGCGGTGGCCGCATTGACGGGCCGCCATGGCGCGGGCACGGTCGGCCGCCCCTCAAGGAGAACAACATGTCGGAAACGACGGACACCATCTCGGCAGATCAGGCTTCCGCCCCCATCCTCACCATCGACGGCCCCCGCGCCACCATCCGGCTGAACCGGCCGAAGCACCTGAACCGGCTGCAGGCGTCCGACCTGGACACGCTGCTGGAGCTGTTCGACCGGGTCGAGGCCGATCCCGCCGTCCGGGTTCTGGTGCTGACCGGCACCGGCCGCGCCTTCAGCGCCGGCTTCGACCTGGGCGCCGTGGCCGATCGCGCGACGAGCGAAGCCACGCAGTCGAGCGCCGGCTCGTCCTTCGAGATCGTCGCCAACCGGCTCGAGGATATCGCGCTGCCGACGATCTGCCGGCTCAACGGCGGTGTCTACGGCGGCTCCACCGACCTGGCGCTGGCCTGCGATTTCCGCATCGGCGTGGATACCTGCGAGATGTTCATGCCGGCGGCCCGGCTCGGGCTGCACTACTACAAAGGTGGCATCAAGCGGTATGTAACACGGCTCGGCGTCGATAACGCCAAGCGGCTGTTTCTCACCGCGCAGAAGCTGGAAGCCACCGAGATGCTTCGGATCGGCTACCTCACCGCCACCGCGCCGGAGGAGGCGCTCGACGAGGAGGTCGACAAGCTCGCCACCATTCTCGCCGGCAACGCGCCCTCCGCCATGCGCGGCATGAAGCGGCCATCAACGAATTCGCCCGCGGCGAACTTGACGAGGACGCCGCCGACCAACGCGCCCGCGACAGCATGCGCGGCGCCGAGATCAAGGAAGGGATTGCGGCGTTTTCGGAGAAAAGGGCGCCGAGGTTTTAGATTGTCTCAGTCTCGTTCCCCGGAC
>NZ_JAQGJD010000131.1 GCF_028290785.1 Tardiphaga sp.
ATCGTCTATCCGACCTCGTTTGGCGCGCAGCACTTTGACACCGAGTGGCTGGTGGCTCCGGGCCAGGCGCTCGATCCGGAGCGCTACTTCATCGTGATTCCGAACCTGTTCGGCAACGGGCTGTCGTCGTCGCCGTCGAATTCTGCGGAAGCGCTGGGCGACGCCCCCTACCCCCACGTCAGCTACCACGACGCCGTCGCGGTACAGCACCGGCTGATGACCGAGCGGTTTGGCGTCTCCAAAATCGCCATGGTCTATGGCTGGTCGATGGGCGGCATGCAGGCCTATCACTGGGCGGCGCGGTATCCCGAAATGGTCGAGCGCGCCGCCGTCGTCTGCGGCAGCGCCAAATGCTCACCGTTCAACCACGTGTTTCTCGAAGGCGTGAAGGCCGCGCTGACCGCCGACCCGGCTTTCGTCGATGGCCGCTTCGTATCGAAGCCCGCCGCGGGATTGCGCGCGATGGGCCGCGTCTATGCGGGCTGGGCGATGTCGCACGGTTTCTACCGCGACGAGCTGTGGCGCGCGCTCGGCTTCAGCTCGCTCGAGGATTTTCTGGCGCGGTCATGGGACGTGGCTTTTACCAGGCGCGACGCGAACGACCTGCTGGCGCAGATATGGACTTGGCAGAACGGCGATATCAGCAACTGCAAAGCGTTCGGCGGCGACATGGCCAAGGCGATGGCCGCAATCCGGGCGCGCGTGCTGCTGATGCCCGGCCAGACCGACGGCTATTTCCAGGTCGGCGACAACGAGGCCGAACTGGGCCGCCTCACGTCCGCGCGCTCCGCCGAACTGAAGCCGATCCCCTCGCTGTACGGCCACCGCGCCGGCAACCCGGCGCTGATCCCGGCCGACCGCGCGTTTCTCAACGCCGCGATCACCGAATTCCTGAATACATGAGGACCGCCGCATGACGATGGAAATGCAGCTCGACGGCAAGCTCGAAGGGCGTCCGCTGACGCCGGTGCAGCTCAAGGAACTGTCGGCAAAATCGAACGCCCCCGGCGCGGCTCGCGCGCTGTCGCATTTTGGCGCCATCGGGCTAACCGGGACGCTGCTGTGGATCGTCATGACCCGCTACGGCGTGCTGTTCGCCGTGCCGCTGATCCTGGTGCAGGGCTATCTGGTCGCCTTCCTGTTCATGCCGGTCCACGAGGCCGCGCACCGAACGGTTTTCAGGACGAAATTTCTCAACACCGTGCTCGGCCACCTGTCGGCCCTGACCATCATGTACCCCTACGAGTACTACACGCTGTTTCACTGGGATCACCACCGCTTCACCCAGGATTCGGAACGCGATCCCGAACTGATGTTCGCCACCGTGCCGACCTCCGACACCCAGCTCGCCATCGCCTATTCCGGCATCGTCTACCTGTTCAAGCGGACCCGGCTGATGTTCCGCCACGCGCTCACCGGCGAGGTGGTGGTGCCATGGATCCCGGAGAACAAGCGCGCCATGGTGGTTCGCGAGGCGCGCGCCTATGTCGGCGTCTATCTGGTGCTGCTGATCGCCTCGGTGGCGCTGTCCTCGACGCTGCTGCTGTGGGTCTGGCTGATCCCGCTGGTGGTGGGCCAATGGTTCCTGCGGCCGTATCTGTTCGCCGAGCACACCGGCTGCGACCACACCCGCAGCGCCTTCGAGAACACCAGGACGACCTATACCGGGCAGTTGATGAAGTGGTTCACCTGGAACATGCCGTTCCATGTCGAGCACCACGCCTACCCTTCCGTGCCATTCCACGCGCTGCCGAAGCTCAACGAGATCATCGACGACCGCATCGCCTATCGCGGCCAAGGCTACCTCGCCGTGACGCGGCAAACCTGGGCATGGTTTCGAAGGGCGCGGCAGACGGGGACGGCTGGATAACTCCAAGCGTTCTCGTCAGGGGTCAGGCCACATTATTTCGTCATTGCGAGGAGCCCTTGCGACGAAGCAATCCAGTTCTTCTTCCCTTGTGGCTTCTGGATTGCCGCGTCGCTTCGCGAAGGGGAAAGCCAACGGCTTTCCCTGACCTCGCAATGACGACTGCAGGCTGGATCCATTCCGGAATTTAGCGCTTCGCCAGCACCGAGCTCACCAGCTTTTCCGCATAGTCCTTCGTCAAGGCGCGAAATCCGAAGACGTACTGATAGAACAGCGTGCCGTAGATCCGGTCGTACAGATCGCCGGCGGCCTCCGTTGCCCCGATGCTGGCGTCCTCCTGCCCGGCCTTGATGATGGCCACGACCATGTCGCGCCGAATCGCGAGATAGCGTTCCGAAAAAATCTTCGCCGAGCCGGTGACGGCGATGCAATCGGCGATGACGGCGAGCTGCACCTTGCCGAAATCGCTGTTCAGCGCCGCAACATAGGCCGACGCGTGCTGTTTCAGCCGCATCAGCGCATCGCCCTTGTCGGCCAATGGCAGTTTCGACTCGGCCTGGCGCAGGAAGGCGTCGATCAGCAGCGCTTCGCGCGTCGGCCACCATTTGTAGATCGTCATCTTGGAGACGCCGGAGTGCCGGGCGACCGCATCGATACTGGTCGCGGCCAAGCCTTCGGACGCCATCATGCGATAGGCGCTCTCCAGAATCGCCTGCTCGGTCTCCGCCGATCGCGGACGGCCGCGACGAACCGGCCGGGCCTCGACGCCGGTCACCGCAACTCTCCGAAGGCTCTGACCGAATGCAATGCGATGACCGCCGTTGGGTGGGTGGGAGTGTGGCTCGCCCGTCTCTACATGAATTCACGCCAACAGGGAATCTTACGGGCCATTCCCGGTCACCGCACCGGCCGAGGTCGCCGCCGCGCGAAACGCCTCACATCCTCCATCACCAGATAGATCACCGGCGTCATATACAGCGTGAAGAACTGCGCCACGATCAGGCCGCCGACGATGGCGATGCCCAGCGGCTGGCGCAGTTCGAAGCCCGGCCCGGTGCCGATCGCGATCGGCACCGCGCTGAAAATGGCCGCCAGCATGGTCATGGTGATCGGCCGGACCCTCAGCCGCGCGGCCTCGCGGATCGCCTCGGAGGCGTCGAGGCCGCGGTTGCGTTCGGCATCGAG
This sequence comes from Tardiphaga sp., assembly GCF_028290785.1. Lineage (GTDB taxonomy): Bacteria > Pseudomonadota > Alphaproteobacteria > Rhizobiales > Xanthobacteraceae > Tardiphaga. The sequence continues at coordinate 3,053 of NZ_JAQGJD010000131.1, forward strand.
TGCGAAATCGACCATCATGATGGCGTTCTTCATCACCATGCCGACCAGCAGGATGCAGGCGATCGAGGTCACCAGAGTGAACTGGATCTTCGTCGCCCACAGCGCCAGCAGCGCGCCGAATACGGTCGGCGGCAGCGTCGACAGGATGGTAAGCGGGTGGATGGTGCTCTCGTAAAGCACGCCCAGCGCGATGTAGATCGCCACCAGTGCCGCGGCGAACAGCAGCATCTGCTTCCAGCCGGAACTGTCGGCCTCCTTGGCCTCGCCGCGGAATTCGGCCTTGACCTCGTCGGGCAGCCGGGCGGCCGCCTCCGCCTTGCGGATCGCAGCGATGGCCTCGCCGAGCGGCACGCCGGGTTTGGTGTCGAAGGAAATGGTCGCGGAAGGAAACTGCGCGCTGTGCCGAACCCACATGGCGGCATGGGCCCGCGACGGCCGCGTCAGGGCCGCGAGCGGCACCGCGCCGCCGCCGGCGCTGGCCACGTAAAGCTGGCCCAGTACCGAGGGATCGAGCGAGGCCTGCGGATCGACCTCATAGATCACCCGTGAATAGTTGGTCGGCAGGAACAGCAGATTGATCTGGCGCTGCCCGAAGGCGTCGTTGAGGGTGTTGTCGATCGCCACCGAGGTGACGCCGAGCGCCGCGGCGCGCCAGCGATCGATGGTCAGCCCGGCCTGCAGGCCACCGGTCTCCCAACTGGAGATCACGTCGGTCACCTCCGGCAAGGCGCGGACGCGGCGGATCATGCCTTCGGCGGCGCGGGTGACCTCCTCGCCATCGACGCCCCACATCGTGTATTGATAGCGCGACGAACTGGACTGGGTTCCGAGATTGAGATCCTGCAGCGGCACGAAGAACACGCGGATGCCGCTGATTTGGGCCATCCTCCCGCGCAGCCGCGCAATCACCTTCTGGATGTCCATCTTGCGCTGCTCGGGCGGCTTCAGCGCCACCAGCATCTGTCCGATGCTCAACGCGCCGCCATTGCCCTCGCCGATATAGGAAACGAGGCCAGACACCGCGGGGTCCTGCTGGATCGCGGTGCCCACTGCGCGCTGCATCTCCTCCATGGCGGCGAAGGAAATGCTGGGCGGCGCGATAGTGCGCACGAACATCACCCCGGTGTCCTGGGTCGGCATAAAACCTTTCGGCAGGATCAGGTAGATCCACACGGTGGCGCCGGTCACGGCCAGCGTCAACGCGACCGCGATGAAACGATGACGCAGCGCCCCGTCGAGGCTGCGGGCGTAGAAGGCGGCGAGCCGGCCGGGGGCCCGCGCCGTGTCATGCGCGGCGTGTGGTCGGCCACGCCCCAGCAGTTGCGCGCACAGCATCGGCGTCAGCGTCAGCGACACCGCGGCGGAGGCGACGATCGCCACCACCAGCGTGACGCCGAATTCGCGAAAATAGCGGCCGACGATATCCGGCATGAACAGGATCGGGATCAGTGCGGCGACCAGCGCCACGGTGATCGAGATCACCGTGAAGGCCATCTGGCGCACGCCGGCGATGGACGCCTGCAACGCGGTTTCGCCGTCGTCCATCCGGCGCATGATGTTCTCGATCATGATGATGGCGTCATCGACCACGAAGCCGGTGGCAATGGTCAGCGCCATCAGGCTGAGATTGTCGAGGCTGTGGCCGCAGAGATTCATGACGAACAGGGTCGCCGCCAGCGAGACGGGGATGGTGACGCTGGGGATCACCGTGGCCCAGAATCGCTTCAGGAACAGCGCGATCACCACGATCACCAGCGCCGAGGCGATCAGCAGCGTCAGCTCGACATCCGCCACCGCGGCGCGGATCAGGCTAGTGCGGTCGTAGACGGTGCGGATCTTGACCGCCGGCGGCAGCCAGTGCTCGATCTCCGGCAGCATCGCCTTCACCGCATCGACGGTTTCCACCACATTGGCGTCCGGCTGCTTGTAGACATAGAGCACGACGCCGCGCTGCGTGCCGTACCAGCCGGCCAACCGGTTGTTGATCACGCTGTCGGTAACGGTGGCGACGTCGCCGAGCCGCACCGGCGCGCCGTTGCGCCACGCCACCACCACCTCGCGATAGTCGATCGCCTTGAGCAACTGGTCGTTGGCCTCGATGGTATAGCGCTGGTTGTCGGTGGACACCGCACCCTTCGGCAGGTTCTGCGACGCCGCCACGATCGCCACGCGCGCCGCCTCCAGCGACAGGCTCATCGCCGCCATCCGGCTCGGCGACACCTGGATGCGAACCGCGCTCTTCTCGCCGCCGGTGATGTAGACCCGCGCCACCCCCGGCAACTGCGACAGCTTTGGCGAGATCACGCCATCGGCGAGATCATAGACCTCGCCTGCGGTCAGGATGTCGGAGGTCAGCGCCAGCGAGATCACGGCAAAGCCGGCCGGGTTGGATTTCCAGTACACCGGCGGCCATGCACCGCTCTTCGGCAGATCGGGTCCCGCCGCATTGATCGCCGCCTGCACGGCGCCCGCGGCGGTATCGACATCGACCGAGAGATCGAACTGCGTGACGATGCTGGCGCCGCCCATGCCGCTATAGGACGACATCTCGACCACGCCGGGGATCAGGCCGATGGTCCGCTCGAGCGGCTGCGCGAGCGATGTCGCCACGGTATTCGGGCTGGCGCCGGGAAACGGCGCATAGACCTCGATGGTCGGCCGCTCAACCGCGGGCAACGATGCGATCGGCAATCGCGAATAGGCGACTGCGCCGAGCAATAGCACGCCGACCATCAGCAGCGAGGTGGCCACCGGCCGCAGGATGAACTGCGCGGTGACGCTCACGGCAGACTGGCCTCGACTGGCACCGCGGCGGCGGCCGGTCTCGCCCGTTCGATGCGCGCGCGCAACGAGGCAAAGGCGAGGTAGATCACCGGCGTGGTGTAGAGCGTCAGCACTTGCGAGACGATCAACCCGCCGACGATCGCGATGCCCAGTGGCTGGCGCAGTTCAGCGCCGGTGCCGGCGCCGATCGCCAGCGGCAGCGCGCCGAACAGCGCTGCCATGGTCGTCATCATGATCGGGCGGAAGCGCAGGATGCAGGCCTGCCGGATCGCGTCGAAGGACGACATGCCTTCCTCGCGCTCGGCGGCGAGGGCAAAATCAACCATCATGATGGCGTTCTTCTTGACGATGCCGATCAGCAGCACGATGCCGATCAGCGAAATCAGGTTGAGGTCCTGGTTGCACAGCATCAGCGCCAGCAACGCACCGACCCCCGCCGAAGGCAGCGTCGACAGGATGGTGATCGGGTGGATGTAGCTCTCATAGAGCATGCCGAGGATCAGATAGACGGTGACGATCGCCGCCAGCAGCAACCATTTTTCGTCCGCCAGCGACTTGGCGAATTCGGCGGCGGCGCCGACCAGTTTGGTGGTCACCGAGTCCGGCATGCCGATCTGCCGTTCGGTGCGCCTGAGAGCCTCGACGGCCTGGCCGAGCGACACGCCGGCGGCGAGATTGAACGACACCGTGGTGGCGGGAAACAGCCCCTGGTGCGAGATCAGCAGCGGCGCCGGCTTTCGCGCGATCCTGGCGAACGCCGACAGCGGCACCGCCGAGGACGCCTTGCTGAAGGCGCTCCCTATGCCGCTGCTCTGCTGGTCGATACTGCTGGCCTGGGACGCCGCCGCGGTGACGTAGATCCGGCCCAGAATATCGGGATCGCCGCGCAACGCGGGATCGACTTCGAGCACCACGTGATACTGCGTCAGCGGCCCGAACACGGTCGCGATCTGGCGCTGGCCAAACGCGTCGTACAGCGTCTGGTCGATGGTATTCATGGTCACGCCATAGGCCGCGGCGGTTTGACGATCGATCTCGATCGACATCTGCAGGCCGGAATCCTGGCGGTCGTCGGTGACGTCCGCGAGTTCCGGCTGCTGGCGCAGCGCCTCGACCAGCCGCGCGCTCCAGATCTTCAGTTCGGTTTCGTCGAGATCCTGCAGAACATATTGATACTGCGTGCGCGCGACCTGGGTTTCGATCTGCAGGTCCTGCGCCGGCTGCAGGTGCAGGGTGATGCCCGGCACGCCGGCCGTTGCGGCCTGCAGCCGCTCCATGATCGCTGAAGCCGACGCCTTGCGCTGGTCCGGTGCGCCGATATCGATATAGAGCCTACCGCTGTTCAGGGTGGTGTTAACGGTGCCGGCGCCGACGAAGCTGTCCACCGTGACCACGTCGGGATCGCGCGAGACAATGGCTGCGACCTGCTGCTGGCGTTCCGACATCGCGGCAAAGGAAATGTCCTGCGCGGCGTCCGTCGTGCCGATCAGCAGGCCGGTGTCCTGCTGCGGCAGAAACCCCTTCTGGATCGTGGCATAAAGCAGCCCGGTGGCGATCACCGTCAGCACAGTGAAGGCCAGCGTCAGACGGCGATGCCGCAGCACCCAGTCGAGACCGCGGACGTAGAGATTGAGGACGCCGTCAAAGCCGCGCTCGCTCCAGCGAAACAGCCGGCCGCGCACCTGGTCCGGCGGATCGGGGCGCAGCAAGGTGGCGCACATCATCGGCGTCAAGGTCAGCGACACCACGCCGGAGATGATCACCGCCAATGACAGCGTGATGGCGAATTCGCGGAACAGCCGGCCGACCACGCCGCCCATCAGCAGCAGCGGGATGAACACCGCAATCAGCGAGATGGTCAGCGAGACGATGGTGAAGCCGATCTGCCGCGCCCCCTTCAGCGCCGCCGGCAGCGGCTTTTCGCCGGCCTCGATGTAGCGCACGATGTTCTCGATCATCACGATCGCATCGTCGACCACGAACCCGGAGGCGATGGTCAGCGCCATCAGCGAGAGATTGTCGAGGCTGAAGCCGCACAGCGCCATGCCGCCGAAGGTGGCGATCAACGACACCGGCAGCGTCACGCTGGGGATCACGGTGGCCCAGAATTTCCGCAGGAACACGAAGATCACCATCACCACCAGCGCCACCGTCAGCACCAGCGTGAACTGCACATCGGCGATGGCGGCGCGGATCGTAGTGGTGCGGTCGGTGACCACGGTGACCTTCAGCGCGGCGGGCAGCGAGGCCTGCAGCTTCGGTAGCGCCGCCTTGACCGCCTCCACCACGTTGATGGTGTTGGCGCCGGGCTGGCGCTGGATGTCGAGCAGCACCGCCGGTGTGCCCTGGAACCAGGCCGCCTGCTCGGAATCCTCGATGCTGTCGATGGCCTTGCCGACGTCGCGCAACAGCACCGGCGCGCCGTTGCGATAGGCGACCACCGCGTCCTGATAGGCGTCGGCGGTGAACAACTGGTCGTTGGCATCGACGTGAAACGCCTGCCGTGGCCCGTCCAGCGATCCCTTGGGATTGTCGGCGGTGGTGGCTGCGATGCCGCGGCGGACGTCGTCCAGTGACATGCCAAGCCCGGCGAGGCGGTCGGGGTTGACCTGCAGCCGCACGGCGCGGGTCTGGCCGCCTTGCACGGCGACCGCGCCAACGCCAGAAATCTGCGACAGTTTTGGCACGATCACCGTGACCGCGTAGTCGTTGACCTCGTGCAGCGGCAGCGTCTCCGACGTCAGCGCCAGGATCAACACCGGCGTGTCGGCGGGATTGACCAGATGATAGGTCGGCGGGCTCGGCAACTGCCCGACCGGGATCCAGCCCGCCGCGGCGTTGATCTTGCCCTGCACGTCCTGCGCCGCGGAATCGATCTTTCGCGTCAGGTCGAATTGCAGGGTGATCTGGCTGTTGCCATAGGAGCTGGTCGAACTCATCGACACCAGGCCGGAGATGGTGCCGAAGTAATGTTCCAGCGGCGCGGTGATCGAGGTCTCGACCACGGTGGCCGATGCGCCGGGATACGGCGTCACCACCTGGATGGTGGGGAAATCCACGCTCGGCAGCGGCGCAATCGGCAGCGCGCGGTATCCCAGCAGGCCGAGCAGCAGGATGGCCACGATCAACAGCGTGGTGGCGATCGGGCGCAGGATGAAAGGCGCGGACATCGGGCGCTAGCCGGGTTCTGCGGAGGACGTCTGCGCGCCCGGCGCCCCGGGCTTCGGCGCCGCGCGGTCGATCTCGATGCGGCTGCCGTTTTCGAGCCGGTAGTACCCCTCGGTGACGACGAGCTCGCCCTTCGCCACGCCGCGATTGATCAACGCGCGCCCGCCGAACACTTGGCCGACCACGACCGGGCGAAACCCGGCGGTCATGTCGGGCTTGGCCACCCAGACGAAATCGCCGCGCGGGCCATGGCGGACCGCAATGGCGTCCACCGTAATCGCGTCGCGCCTGACATCCACGGTGATACGACCGTTGGCGAAATTGCCCGGCCACAATTTCAGCGCGGTGTTCGGGAATGTCGCCTTCAGCTTGATGGTGCCGGTGCTCTGATCGACCTGATTATCGACCAGGTTGATGACGCCGCGGTCGAGTTCGCTGGTGTTGTCGGTGCCCAGCGCGGTCACCGGCGCGTTGACCTGACCGATGGTGAGTTTGGTCTGGCCGACGGCCGCCGCCGCCACCGTGAACACCACCGAGATCGGCTTCAACTGCGTGACGGTGACGAGCGTGGCCCGGTCGCTGGCGCGGACGAAATTGCCCTGGTCGACCTGGCGAATGCCGACGCGACCGCTGATCGGCGCGCGGATCGTGGTGTAGTTGAGCTGATTGCGGGCGTAGTCGATCTGAGCATCGTCGTTGACCACCTGGGCGCGGTACTGATCGACCAGCGCGTGCTGCTGATCGACCTGCTGGCGGGTGGCGAAGTCCTTCAGCACCAGCGTGTCGTAGCGCTTCATGTCGAGCACCGCGCCGTCGAGCAGCGCCTGATCCTTCTGCCGGATCGCCAGCTGCTGCTCCAGTTGCGCCTGCAGCGGCCGCGGATCGATGATCGCCAGCACGTCGCCCTGCTTGACGTCCTGGCCTTCCTGAAACGCGATCTGCATGATCTCGCCATCGATCCGGCTCTGCACGTTGACGGTGTTGTAGGCCTGCACGGTGCCGATGCCGCTGAGATAGATCGGCACGTCTTCGCTCAGCACCGTGGCGACCTTCACCGGAACGGGCGCTCCCTGCCGCGCGACGGGCGCCGCCGCGTCTTCCGGGAGCGATGACAACCACAAGCCCGGCCAGACGGGCACATAATAGATCGCCGCCGCTGCGGACAGCGCGACGACGCTGCCTGCCAGTACTGCTGTGCCCCTGCGTTTCAATGCCCGCGCCTCGGTGATTGGTGCACGACGGAGGGACTTGGTGGGCGATGCCTGCGGGGCACCCGCGGTCGGAGCAGATACGGTTCGTCAAGCTCACGCAGCAGACGCGTAAGCTCGTTGAAATACAGATGCGCCCAGCGTTCTTTCAAGCTGGCGACGAACTCTAGTTCGCGAAGTGTGAAGATCGACATGGGATGCGCTCACACGAGTGACGTTCTGTAGTGTTACAAGTTGTAACACTCAAATTTTACCTTTTCAAGTGGGGTTCTTGGGTGCGCGCGAATTCAAATTCGAGAATTGTAACTCGGGAACGGTCCTGTTTGCCTCCCCCGCGGCTTCGCGGTGAGAGGGATAAGAACTGCGCTTAGTACTGCGGGCCCAGTGCAATTCGTCCGATGGTACGGTCCTTGACCAGGCCGATGCGCCACTCCGCCGTGCCATTGGCGAAATGCGCCATGTAGACGTCGTTGCCGGAGCCCGAAACGCCACGGAACGAGATCGCCTGCAGGGCGCCGAGCCTGCCCAGGATCGCCTGGTTCAGGGGCAGTTGATCGCGTGTGTAGGCAGCCACCTGAGAGGTCATCTGGTCATAGTTCGGCTGGCCGCGGCCCAGCGCCTCGATGTATTGACGGAGCATCTGCTCACTACCGGCCATCGGCGTGGTGCGAGGCGAATTCCAGCGCTCGACCGCTCCCGCGCCTTCGACCGTAATGAAACGCGTCCGCAATCCCGGCAGCACGACCTCGAGACATGTGCCCGACGCGTCGGTGATGACCCACGGTTTATCGACGGTGGTCCAGATGGTGGAGGACATGTCGTCGCCGACGGTGCCGCGGGCGATGCGTTTTCCTTCGGCGTCCAGTTCATACAACCGCATGTCCTGGCCGGTGTCGTTGTAGAAGAACACGCTGATCGGCGAGGTGCCGCCACGGGATTTCAATCCTTCCTCGCGGGAGCAGGCGAGGATGTGGCCGAGTGTATTGTCGCCGTCCGGGCGGAACAGAACATCATCGACCTTGCCGTCGGCGGCCAGCATCAGCCGCACTTCCGCCAAACCATTGGCGAACTTCACACCATAGATGTCGAAACCACCGGGCCCGACGCCGCGAAAGAAGATCGACTCCACCGCGCCGAGGGCTTTCAACGTGGCCGTCATCAGCGAGGTCTGGCGGCGAACCTTGGCCGCCAGCGCCGCGGTCATGCGGTCATAGTTCGGGGTACCATTCTGCATGTCGGCGATGCCGCGCAGCACCGCCTCCTTGCTGCCGGGCTGCGGCGCCTGCCCCCTGAAGCGATCCGGCGCTTCTGCCATCCGCCGCGCCGCGTCGGCCTCGATCGCTTTGGCCTGCACCGCATCGATCCGCGGCGCCAGCCGCGCGCCGTTCAGATGGTCGTAGTGCAGGATCCGGGTAACGTGCGCCTGCTCGTCACGCAGGAAAATGACGCGATCGCCATCGTTGCCGAAAAAGGCGTCGCCGGCGTCGGAGGTCATCACGAGTTTCGAACGCCCGGTATCCTGCATCAGGATCCGGTTGCCGTCGCGTGTCACCGTCAGGACGTGGGTGGGGGTCAGCTCATACCAGCCGACATAGGACTCGCGCGAAGCGGCGTCGGCCGCCGTCGCGGCTGCAGTTGCGGCGATGCGGGCTGCGCGCAAGTCGCGGCCGTGCTGATGCAGCAGCAGTTCGACGGGATGTCGATCGTCACCCACGCTCCACGTGATCGGGCCGGCAACCGAGGGATACGACACCGTTCCGTCCTGCGCCTGTGGCAGCCGGAATTTGCGCTGCCAGGTCAGTTGCCCCGAGAGCTTGTCGCCGTCATGAAACACGGCGAGGATCAAACCGGAGCCGGCGTCATAGAAATCGATCTCTTCCGAACCGCGTGCGGCGGCCGATGCATCGGCCGCATTGTCCGTCACCAGCGTAGACCGCGACGGCGTGCTCCAGGCGATGGTGAGGGCGGAGACGATGACCACCGGCGCGGTCGCGGCCGCGGTCCACAGCCGCTTGCGCCATCCGGCCGTCGCGGGTCCCGCCGAGCCATCCAGGATGCGCTCGACGCGGTTCCGGACCGTGGAGGCCCTGGCCATCTGCAGACCGGCCGGGGCCTGTCGCACATGCTGCACGAGATCGAGCAGAATCTGCGCGTAGGATAGCCGGTCATCGACGATCTCGAGCGCACGGGCGTCGCTGATCATTTCAGCCAGCTCCGCCAGCCGGAACGACTGCCACCAGGCAAACGGACTGAACCAGAACACCGCACGATTGAGTGCGGCCAGCAGCAGCAGATAGAAATCGCGGTTGGCGACATGGGCGCTTTCATGGGCGAGCACCGCCTGACGCTTGCCCAGATCCCAGTCGACGTAATCAGACGGGAACAAAATGGTCGATCCGAAGGTCACCGGCCCGTTGACGAGGGCGCTCACGCGCACGTCGGCACCGGCGACCCATGGGGCATGCAAAGGGGTTGCGTGGCGGGCGAGACGCCACGTCAGACGCAGGCCGATCGCCAGCCGCAGCAATAGCAGGCCGGCAACGATCACGTAGATGGCCGTGGCCAGCGCCGACCAGTTGAAAGCGTGATGGGGCGCGACAGGAGATGCGCCGGGAATCTCGGCCTGCGGGGCAAGCGATAGTGGCAGCGGCTCCGGCCAGGAAGCAGCTGATGGCCACAGGTCGGCTGGGATCGGGACCGTCGATGGCGCCAGCGGAACGGTGACCGTGGTCCAGTGCATCAGCAACGGCATCGCCAGCGATGCCAGCAACACCACGGCCCAGGATGTCATATGAACGTGCGGGTTGCGGACGCGAAAGACATGCAATCCGCCCCACACCGCGCTTCCGAGCATCAAGGAGCGAAGCGCGGACTCCGCCAGAATCGCCAACATTATTTTTTCCCTCCCTTCGCCTCCGCCTTTGCTTTCGCCACCTTGTCGGCCAATGCGCGCAACTTCTTCTGGTCGAGCATCGCGGTATCCACCATGCCGACCAGAACCTCGTCCATCGAGCCGTTACAGAACCAATCGACGATGCGCTGGACCGCCTTCGCGGCGACGTGTCCGCGCGGTGCGGCCGCCTGGTACACAAAGGTTCGGCCATCCACCGTATGCGTCGTGTAGCCCTTCTCCTCCAGCCGCCGCAGCACCGTCCGGACGGTGGATTCCTTCAGCGGGCGGGACAACTGCTCACGGACCACCTCGGCGGTGACCGTACCATTGGCCCACACCAGTTGCATTACCTCATGTTCGAGGTCGCCGAGGTCGGGCAGGCTTTCGTCGATTTTCGTAGTCATGCGATTCCGTTGCCTTCCTGTAACGCTACAGAGCGTCGCATATATGGCGGACCTTTACAATGAGCTCGGCGGCTTGCGGAGCCTTTCGATCGCTTACCGGGGCCGTTGGCCCGTACCGCAACATCAAGCAGTTGCGCCGGCTGGCGCTGTCACGGGATGGATGTCCCGGCCGGGCCTCGGCCCGCGCGCTACCGCACACTATCGATCGAGCTTGAAGACCATCTGCGTCGGTCGCACGAAACGCAAGGCGACCAGCAGCAGGGTCATCACCATTCCCATATAGATCACCGCCATGGCGTCGATCGAATAGACCGGGCGGACGCCGCCGGCGAACATGTTGTAGAACAGCGCCACCACCAGGGTCTGCGATCCGCCGCCGCCGAGCAGGAACGCCAGTTCGAAATTCGAGATGGTATTGACCAGGATCAGGACGCCGGCGGTGAGAATCCCCGGCACCATCAGCGGCAGCAGGATCCGGCGAAAGATCTGCGCGCGGCTGGCGCCCAGCATCGAACCGCTCCACTCCAGATTGACGCTGATCTGCTCGAAGAACGGCATCAGCACGAACACCGCCAGCGGGACCATCGGCACCAGCACCGCCAGGATCACGCCGACGACGGAGCCGCCGACGCCATAGCGATAGAGAGTGGTTGCCAGCGGAATGCCGTAGGTCATCTGCGGAATCACCAGCGGCAGGAAGTACAGCAGCAGGATGATCGATTTGAAACGAAAGTTTCGCCGGGCGAGGATGTAGGCGGCCGGGAAGCCGATCGCCAAGGCGAGAACCACAACCACCACCACGATCAGCAGCGTGACGCCGAGCACCTGGCCGAGATCGAAGTTCTTCCAGGCATAGGCGAACCAGTCCGTCGTATAGGCCGGCGGCAGCACGCCACCGAACCACCGTTTGGCGAACGAACTGACCACGACATGCGATACGATGCCGAGCATGTTGAGGATAAATCCCACGATGAACAGGTAGAGCGATAGCTTCCACATCTTGCTTCGCATCATGCCTACCTCTTGCCTACGCCCATGGTGGCGGCCGGCGACAGCCGGCGCCGGAACAGGATGATCACGAGCAGCGCCGCCAATTGGCAGAGGCCCATCACCACCGCGATCGCCGATGCGGCCGACATGTCGTATTGTTCGAAGGCTTTCTGATAGGCGGCGATCGAGATCGTCCGCGTCGTGCCCGCCGGCTGCCCCAGCATGATGGCGGACGGAAACACCGCGAAGCTCATGACGAATACGAGGGCGAATGCGATGGCGAGGCCCGGCGCGATCAGCGGCAGCATCACCCGGCGAAACACGATCGAAGGCGTAGCGCCGAGCATCCGCGCCGACCGTTCGAGGCTGGGGTCGATGCCGGAAATGTAACCGAGCAGCATCAGGAAGCAGAACGGAAACTGTTGCATGAACAGCGCCAGCATGACGCCGGCGTAGTTGTGCGTCAGGATGAACGGCTCCTTGATCAGGCCCAGCCCCAGCAGCATCTGATTGAACCAGCCTTGCGAGCCATAAAATCCCAAAATGCCTTCCGACAGCAGGATCACGCCGAGCGAGATCGGCATGATCAGGATCGTGGTCACGGTCCTTTCCATGAAGATGCCGCGGCGCATGCCGTAAGCGAGCCACAAAGCAAGAACCAGAACGACGACGGTAGTGGGAATCGCCAGGCTGAAAGTGATCCAGATGGTGCTGTATTGGTAGGGGTCGCTGAAGAACGCGAGGTAGTTCGCGAAGCTGAAGCCGTCGATCTTCGGCGGCTGCAGGCTCAGATAGACGCCATAGAGAAACGGGTAGACGAACATGCAGAGGACATAAAGCAACGACGGCAGCAGGCAGAACAATGCCAGCGCGTCGAATTCACTTTTCTCGTCGTTCGCCACAGCGCGCATCATTCTCTCAATTATTCCGCAGGAAGCAGGACGACCTTGTCGGTCGGAAACTGCAGGCCGATGGTGTCGGCGTTGCGCAGCGCTTCAGCCGTGCGCAGCCAGACCCGCGTGGAGTCGTTGATCCGGACCGCGGCTTCCTGCTCGCGGCCGAGATACTCGACCACCTCGACGCGGCCGCTGACGTCCTCGGCACCCGGCGCGATCTGGGCTCCGGCACGGATATCGTCCGGGCGGATCGCCATCACCATTTCCGCGCCCGGCTGCACGTCGGAGCCGGCGCGCGCCCGCAACCGGATGCCGTCACCGATTCCTTCGGCCACCCCTTGCGAGACGGATTCGATCCGGACCTTGAAGAAATTGCGAAAGCCCATGAAGTCCGCGACGAAGACGTTGTTCGGCCGGTCGTGAATCTCCTGCGGCGTGCCGGACTGCATCAGGACGCCGTTGCGCAGCACTACGATCCGGTCCGACAGCGACAGCGCCTCGGCCTGGTCATGGGTGACGTAGATCGAGGTCAATCCCAACGCCGAATGGATCTGCTTGATCTCCGCCCGCATCTCGACCCGCAGCTTGGCGTCGAGATTCGAAAGCGGTTCGTCGAACAGCATCAGGCGGGGGTGCAGCACCAGCGCGCGTGCGATCGCGACGCGCTGTTGCTGGCCGCCGGATAGCTGGCCGGGATAGCGGTCTTCATAGCCCGTCAACTGCACCAGCTTCAGCATGGCGTCGGTGCGCTTCTTGACCTCGTCCTTCGACAACGGCTTCAACGTCAGGCCGAAGGAGACGTTGTCGAATACGGTCATGTGCGGAAACAGCGCGTAGTTCTGGAACACCATTCCGAACGCCCGCTTTTCCGGCGGCAGATGATCGACGCGCGCACCGTTCAGCCGGATCTCGCCCTCGGTGGCGGCAATCAGGCCCGCCACGATCGACAACGCAGTCGACTTTCCGCAGCCGCTCGGTCCGAGGAAGGTAACGAACTCGCCTTTGCGAATGTCGAGCTGGAGATTATCCAGCACCGTCTTGTTGCCATAGCGCTTGGTAATTCCAAGCTGCAGCGACTCCAGCGTATCTCCCGGCGCGTTCATGTCGTCCCGTTTCTGAGTAAAAGCAGCGGAAGTGAGCTGGACCCGCTCACGCGGGTCCACGCTTTCCTGACGATCTATCTACTTCTTGACCTGGTTTGCGCCGACTTCGCGATCCCAGCGATCCATGGCGAAGCTCAATTCCTTGACACCGAGCGGTGCCGACACTTTCCATTTGGTGCCGACTTCGTCGTATTCGGGTCGCCAGAATTCCTTCACGAGCTCCTGGATGTCTTTCGGCGCCTTGTCCATCGTCGCAGCGGTGATGGTGGGACCGATGAATCCGGGCCACGACAGCACCTGCTGCTCGGGCCGGCGCATGAACTTCATGAGGTCGAGGATGACGTCGACCTGCTCTGGCGGAACGCCGGTCGGGATGCACCAGTAGTGACCATCGACCACGAAGGTGGTGTTCTGCAGGATGGTGATCTTGGAGTCCGGCGGGATGACGCTCTGGGCGCGCGGCTTCATGTCCCATTCCATGATGCCGGCGATGATCCAGCGCTGCCCCTGCGCGAATTCCTTCAAGGTGATGGCCGTGCCTGTCGGGTAGTACTCGACGTATTGGCCCAGTTCCTTGAGATAGGCCCAGGTCTTGTCCCATCCCTTGTCCGGATCGAGCGGCTTGGAGTCGTTCAGGATATGCGCCATGCCGAGCACGATCGAGCGGCCCGGGCCGCTGTTCGCCGGCCGGGCGTACATCAGCCGGCCCGGATTGGCTTTCGCCCATGCCAGCAGCTCTTCGGCCGTCTTCGGCGGGTTCGGGACCTTGCTGGGATTGTAGACGAACACCGGCCCGCCGGCGTTGCCCACCGACGGCACCATGTAGTCGCGGCCTTCGTCGTACAGCGCCTTGCCGGCCGGTGTCATGTCGTCGCGCGGAAACAGTTTTTCGAAGTTCGGGATCTTGATGAGCTGGTTGTTGGCCGCGAGAAACGCGCCGCCGTCCTGGCCGGTCAGCACAAGGTTGATATCCAGCCGTCCGGCATCCTGCTGCGCCTTGATCTTCGCAGGTAGTTCAGGCGCCGGCGCGCGCTGGATCCTGATTTCCTTGACCTTGTCGGGATTGGCTTTCTTGTAGTTCTCGATAATGACCTGCGTCGAGGCAAGGTCGCCTCCGGTATCGATGATCGAAAGAACGATCGGCTCGGCAGCCTCTAGCGGCTGGCCGGCGAACGCCGTCATGGCAACGACCGCCCCGGCGCCTGCAAACAGGCGCAGCAATGCATTCGGACAGATCCGCATTTCCGATTCCTCCCTGGCACATGCAGCCGCGTCGAGCGCAGTTGTCATTTATTTGTAAACCCAGCATCGACGAGTTTCACGACATCTGTCAAGCATGGGGTAACGGCCGAGACGCCGCACCTCGGGACGGCCGAGCATCAGGAGGAAAGCATGCCCATGGGAGTCGGCCTGATCGGGCTGGGAATGGCGGTGAAGCCGCATATCACGTCGCTGCTCGAACTACAGACGCAGGGGCGGATCAGGATCGTCGGCGGATTTGCACCGTCGCAGGAGCGGCGTTCGGCCTTTGCACAGCAGTGGGGCGTGCCCACTTTCGACAAGCAGGAAGATCTGCTGTCGCGACCGGAGCTCGATCTCGTGCTGATCCTGACCCCACCCGGCACGCATCTGCCGATCGCGCAGGCCGCCGCGACCGCCGGCAAACATATTCTCGTGGAGAAGCCGGTGGAAATATCGGTCAGCCGCGGCGAGGCGCTCGCAGCGCTGACCGAAGCCGCTGGCGTGCGGTGCGGCGTCTGCCTGCAGCACCGCTTTCGGCCGGCATCGCTGCGGCTGAAGGCGGCCTTGGACCAGGGCGAGCTGGGCAAGATTCTGTCGGCGAGCGCGTCGATCCGCTGGTGGCGCGACGATGCCTACTTCCGCCAACCCGGCCGAGGCACGAAGGCGCGCGACGGCGGCGGCGTGTTGCTGACCCAGGCCATCCATACCCTCGATCTGCTGCTGCACTTCGCGGGGCCGCACACGGACGTCGCCGGCTTCGCATCGACGTCACCGCTCCGGGCGATCGACACCGAAGACGTCGCGGCCGCGGCGATCCGCTTCCAGGGCGGCGCCATCGGCGTGCTCGACGCCACCAGCGTCGCCCGGCCGGGCTATCCCGAGCGGATCGAGATCGCCGGCACGCACGGCTCGGCCTATCTCGAGACCTTTCAGCTCGTGATCCATCGTCGTGAAGGACCGCCGGAGAGCGTCGGGACTGCGCAGTCCGGTGGCGGCGGCGCCGATCCGATGGCGTTCGACCACGGTCCGCATCGCGCCGTGATCACCGAAATGCTCGATGCGATCGAACAGCGGCGCGAACCGTCCAACAGCGTCCGCTCGGCGCTTCACGTCCAAAGGCTGATCGAAGCGTGGCTGTCGGACGCGGCCTCCCGCGCGTAACTGCAAAGAGAATGGCGAGATGACGATGGGTCCAACGGCCAAACGGGATGCAAGCCTGGAGCGTCCGGCGGTGACCGGGAAGCTCAGCGACCGCGTCTATGACTACGTCCTCGGCCAGATCACCGTGGGCATCTATCCCATCCATTCGCGGCTTCCGCCCGAGACGCGCCTTGCTGACCAGCTTGGCGTTTCCCGCCCGGTGGTGCGCGAAGCGCTGCTGCGGCTGCGTGACGACGGCGTGGTCGCCTCGCGTCAGGGCGCCGGCTCGTTCGTGATGCGACGTCCCGTGGTGGATCTCTACGACTACGCGCCGCTTGGGAGCATTGCGGACATCCAGCGCTGCTTTGTGTTTCGGATCGGGGTCGAAGGCGAGGCCGCCGCCCTTGCCGCCCGCGATCACGATTCCGAAGGCCTGCGCCGCATCGTCGATGCCATCGCCGCGCTGGACCGGGTGATCGAAGATGCCGCACTGGGGGTCGAGGAGGATATCGCGTTTCACCGCGCCATCGCTGAGGCCACCGGCAACCGGTTCTTCACCGCGACCCTCGCCGCGATCCAGTCCCAGGTAGCAGTTGGCATCACACTCAACCGCAACCTTTCGTTGATCCAGCCCCGCGACCGGCTGCTGCGCGGGCAGGAAGAACATCGCGCCGTGCTCAAGGCCGTCGCCTCGCGAGACGAGGCAGCCGCGCGCCACGCCATGCGCCTGCACATCGAAAATGCGCGCAAGCGGGTGTTCGACGGCGGCTAGCTATCACCGGCACGCGCGGAGCACCCGACGAGGAGCCTCGCACAGACGCCTTTCCTAAGAGTCGCCCGATATGAAATGTACGGTTCCGGGCCGACAAACCGAAAGACCGAGCTTAATTTTAGCGCGTTCCAACTGTTGGTGAACGCCATGTCAGCTCGGATCCCCACCCTCTGGCCGCTCGCCGCCATCGAGCATCCCCGTTGCGCAATCTGCAATAGCCGCATGAGCCTGGCCTGTAGCGAGTCCGGCCGAGACGGCGCCGCGAAGCGTACCTTCGAGTGTCACAACTGCAGTGGCATCACGACGAAAATAGCCGCCGATAGACTTGGATCGCCTGCGGTCTCGGCACTGACCGGGGTACTTGAGCCACCGGCATGAAGGTTGTGCACACGAGCTTGATGGCCACGAAGTGGACCGACGTCTTGTTAGGCGCCGGTCCCGGAGGAACGATTCAGTCGTCGTTCGCTTGATCCAGTAGTTCAGTTGCGTTCGGAGTAGCGTTGATGTCCTGGGATCTCAGGTTTCCCGAGCCCATTGCCGTCCCGCATGGGAAGCCGCTGGTGACGCTGCATGACGCCGGCGACTACATTACCCAATTGCCCGCCGACCAGCACGACCATCCGGCCTGGCAAGCTGCGATGCACGTGCTGATCCAGGCAGCCGACCATGGTGGGCCGATCGAATTTGCCCGCCTCGGCATGGTGCAGGCGCTGTGGCCAAAGCCCGAGCCGGTCTACCGCGCGGCCAGCAAGGAGCCGAAATGGCGCAATACCTACAGGCTGGCGAGAGACCGATGACCCTCGCCGACCAGGAACTTGTCATCGACGCCATCGAAACCGCGCGCAGCATTCTCGGCCAATACACTGGAGCGGGGCCGCGTGACGCCATCGATGCGCTGGAGCAGCTTCAAACGGTGATGGACAACACCACCTTGGTGGCGGCGCTGGACCGCCTCAAGCGGCGTCAGCGGCTGCGGCTCGTCGAATAAAAAAACCGCCCGGGCGTGACACCGGACGGCTTTCTGATGCGACTGCCGGCTCCCATTTGTCCAGTTCCGCCGCGTTCATGTAGAGGCTGATCCGATACGGTTAACGGATCGTTAAAAGGCGGAATTAAACAACGAAGCGGCTGGCCATATCAGTCGAAAACCTTCGACAGATCTTCCTGCAGACGGCGCATCTGCTGAGGGCCGGTGAAGATGGTCTTCAATTCGCTGAGCGCTTCCGCAGTCAGGATCGCTTCCGACCGCCGGCCTTCGGCTGCGACGGCCAGAATGCGAGACGCAATGGCGGCCTGATTTGACGACGTGCGGTGCTGGGTCGGCACCTTGGCAACCACGTCGTTGAAGACCCGACGCATCAAGGCAATGGTATCGGGGTCGTAAGATGCTGAACTCATAACGTCCTCCCGTTGCTTTTCTTGGTAGCTACCCTATTCCGGGACGTTACGCTCTCCACTCAAATCTCCGTGTTGGGCCGCCAATTCGAAGGCGTGGTCAGTATTTGGATACATTTTCACGACTTCATCTGCTTCGAGAGAAGTTCAACGGCTCCTGAGCGCTGCTTCTTGTCGCTTCCGCTCATCGTCGTCAGTTTTTGCAGCTCGCGACTCAATTCATGAAGTTGATACGGCTTGCGGAGCACGGAAAATCCCGCGCCGTTTTCGCGGGCGGACTCGCTGTAGCCCGTCATCAGCAGGATGGGAATTTCGGGGTTGGCCGCGCGAATTGCGTTCGCCAGTCCGATGCCATCCATTTTTCCGGGCATAACGATATCGCTGCAGACGATGTCGATGTCACTGCTCTCGAGTTCAGCGAGGGCTGCCGCGGCGTCTGCGGCCCAACGAACGGTGTATCCCAGTTGTTCCAGAAAAGCGGTGCTTGCGGTCGCCACCTCGGGATTGTCTTCGACCAGCAGGACGGTACCGCTTCCGGTGCCCGTATTTTCCTCGACCCCGGGCGCCGCCCCTGTCGCGGACTTTGGCAGACAGAGCGTAATGCGCGTGCCTTCGCCTAGCGTGCTCTTCAGGGACACCGTTCCACCCGCCTGATGCGCGAAGCCATGAACCTGAGAGAGACCGAGACCCGTGCCCTTCCCTACCGCTTTTGTCGTGAAGAAAGGATCGAAGACTTTTGCGGCAATATCGTCGGGGATGCCGACGCCGGTATCCGTGACGGAAATCTCGACATGGTCCGTCGGGTCATTGTCGACGGCGCAGATGGTCAATGTGCCACCCTCCGGCATCGCGTCGCGCGCATTGACAACCAGATTGACCAGCGCCGCTTCAAACTCGCCGGGGTCTACGATGACGTTGGATGTCTGGGGACCCACATCGATGGTGAGCGTGATCGAGGTGCCAAGCGCAATATTCAAGACATCCCGAAGGGCATGCAGCCGTTCGGCCAGATCGATCGCCTGCGGATTCACGCTCTGCCGGCGGGCAAAGCTCAACAACTGCTTGGTGAGCCCGCTGGCGCGCTGCGAGGCCGTTTCGATCGACCGCAGAGCCCGGATCGCTTTTTCGCCGCTAATTTCCTTTTTGAGGATATGAACGTTTCCCGAGATGATCATCAGCAGGTTGTTGAAATCGTGCGCGACACCCCCGGTCAGGTGACCGAGAGCATCGAGCTTCTGCGATTCAGCGAGCTGACGCTGGATTTGGAAGAGTTTCTCCTGCGCCTGCTTTCGCTCGGTAACGTCCCGCGTGATTTTCGCGAAACCAATGAGCTCGCCGGCATCATTCCTGATGGGGTCAATGACGACGCTGGCCCAGAAGAACGTTCCGTCCTTGCGGACGCGCCAGCCCTCCTCGTCATAGTGCCCGGTATCGCGTGCGATCTGCAGCGCGCGGGCCGGCTTGCCAGCGGCCTGGTCGGCGGGCGTATAAAAGCAGGAAAAATGTTGTCCCACGATCTCGCTGGCGGCGTAACCCTTGATTCGCTCGCCACCGACATTCCAGTTCGCGACGGTGCCGGTCGGATCAAGCATGTAGAGCGCATAGTCCGTCACCGCGCCTACCAAGGTTTTGAACTGGCTCTCGCTGGTCTGTAGTTCCGCCGCCGCGATCTGGCGCTCGGTTATATCGCGCGTGATATTGGCGTACCCGATCAGCTCTCCGGCTTCGAATATCGGATCGATAACGACCGACGCATAGAAGCGCGAGCCGTCTTTTCGCACCCGCCAGCCCTCGGCCAGATAGTGCTTATCCTCGCGCGCGCTTTCGAGCGCAATGCGAGGTAAATTTCCGGCCAGATCCTCGGGCGTATAGAAAACCGAAAAATGCTGGCCGATGATTTCGCTCGCCGGATATCCCTTGATGCGCGCGGCGCCGGTGTTCCAGTTGGTGATCACGCCTTCGGGATCCAGCATGTAGATGGCATAATCGGTGATGCCATCGACCAGGAGACGGAAATTGCGCTCGCTGTCCTGCAGGACCTTTTCAAGTCTCCTAATGGCCATCCTGCGCACCCCCGAAGCCCAACGTAACCCTTAGTAACGGGCTTGGTGCGCAGATGTTCCGCATGGACCAAGGAATCCCGCGGCTTGGAGTCCGCGAGGCGCCCCACACGCCGACTGGTGCGCTATTCTGCATGTCTGCGGACCACTCCTACCAGGAGTAACGCCACGCCTTTGCCGCTGTATTTGGTTGTGCGCTCGGCGAATTCCCCGTCGCCGTGTGCACCAGCGGATACCCGGTTGCGGAAGCGGAGCTCCGCCCCGGCGGAGGCGAGCACCCCGCTTTGGGAATTTTGCAATTCCATCCGTGCGGCGACGACCGACATACTGCGCTAACGAATCGGACTACGCCTTGAATAGCAAACCCGGCCGACAGTCTCGCGTAACGCTTGTGAAGTTGTCACGCCATGCACGGTCCCGAACGGACAGCCCGAACAATCGGGCTTAACTTGGCGTGCAACCTGCTGGTGCTCGCCATCGGGTCGGACCCAAGGGCGGCTAGCAATGGACCACAGTCTCGCGAAATCCGCCCGTTTGCAGCGGCTGCACGGACTCGCTTACCAGGTACGCAAGGTTGCCGTCGGTCGCCCCGGAGACCTGGATGGCTGGCGCATTTCACGCTTGTTGCGCGATGCAATCACGCCCGCCGAGGCCGACGAGGCCGAGCGTCAACTGCGAACCTGGGAATCTCTCAACCGGCAGCCAAGATGACTTGCCGCGACGCCGTTCAACCTGTGCCCTCGATCCCTCTTCCATCCGACGACGAGCAGGCGAAACTGAACGCTGTGCGTTTGCTGGAGGAGAACCTCTGGGTGGAGGAATTCGTCGCGCGCCTGAATGGCTTTAGCGAAGATGCGACCCATTGACATCAACGACAGGCCGGACGGGAACAATCGACCAAGGCGATGATGATATCGGCATCCGAGAGCTAGCCGCCGGTGTCGGTCAGCGACCTGTTACCGAGCGCGACCGCGCGCCGGGACACGTCCGGCTGCAAGAGCCAAGCATAGGCCTCGGCAGGCGCAGGACGGCCCGTCAGATAGCCTTGGACGGCATCGCACCCCGCTTCAAACAAAAAGGTGCGCTGCTCTTCCGTTTCGACGCCCTCGGCTAACACAGGGACTCCCAAGCTTCGGCCCAGGCCGATCACTGCCTTGACGATGGCGGACGAATGACGGTTCGTCTGCACGTCCGAAACGAATGCCCGGTCGATCTTGATGAGGTCGAACGGAAACGAGTGCAAATAGGAAAGCGATGAGTAGCCGGTTCCGAAATCATCGAGGGCGATATCGACCCCCAAGGCCTTCAGCCTATTGAGCACGGAGACTGCCCGCGAAAAATCTCCGATCAGGACGCCTTCCGTAATCTCGAGTTCCAACCGGCTCGGCGGTAAGCCCGATTCGAGAAGCACGGTATGGACCAGCCTGGGAAGGTCGCCGTGACGAAATTGCCGCGGGGATACATTGACCGAGACTTTAAGCGGTTCAGGCCATCGGGCCGCCTCTTGGCAGGCCTGACGGAGTACTGACTCCCCTAGCGCAAGGATGAGGCCGGAATCCTCTGCAATTTCGATGAAGACGGCCGGCGATACCGGACCACGCTTCGGGCACCGCCAGCGGGCGAGCGCCTCGAACCCGATCACCGAGCCGTCGGCCAGGCACTGTGGCTGGTAATGTACGGAGATCTCGCCGGCGGCGACGGCGTGGCGCAGTTCGTCCTGGAGCACGCGGCGGTCACGGACCTGGGCGCCCATCTCATGCGAGAAAAACTGCACAGTACCAGCGTCTGCCGACTTCGCGCGGTACAACGCGACGTCCGCGTTGCCCAGCAAGGTTTCGGGATCGGTCCCATGGGCCGGATACTGGGAGACTCCTATCGTCGCGCCCACTTCAAGCCGGTGTTCGCCGATCCGGAATTCCGACCGCATTGCGGCGAGGATCCGCGACGAGAGCGCCCCGGAGACCGCAAAATCGGTGTCATCGGCGACGATAAGCGCGAACTCGTCGCCGCCGAACCGTGCGATGAAGGCTCCTTCCCCGCTCACTTTAAGTCTTGCAGCGACCTCGCGCAGCACAGCATCGCCTGCAGAATGCCCGTAGGTGTCATTGATCTCCTTAAAGCCATCGAGATCCATGCAAAGGAGGCTTACTTGGCCACGCGCCTCCGCAGCACCGCCGAGGGTAGCCGCGAAGCATTCATCGAAGGCGGCGCGGTTGGCCAAGCCTGTGAGGACGTCGTGATGCGCCATGTACGCAATGCGCCGCTCATTCTCGCGCGTTTCCGTCACGTCCTCGACGAGCGCGAGCAGGTGCTCGGCCTCGCCACTCTCGCTCCGGATGGCAAGCCTCCGCGACGCCAGGATGCGCGTCCCTTTCGAGCTACTGAAGCGGGTCACATCTTCCGAAAGCAGCGGCTTGTCCGAAGCAAGCGCCTCGGCATCGAGACGAATCGAATTTATAATCACTTTCTCGGGAAATACCTCGTTCAGGCGTTTTCCGATGCAGTGTGTCCGGTCGATGCCGTAAAGCTCTTCCGCTGCCTTATTGACCAGCGCGATCGTGCAGTTTTCGGCCTTCGCCGTGCCTGATGGGACGTCCTTCACGATGATGGGCAGTGGAACGTTCTCGATGACGACGTCGAGAAATCTCCTTGTCTTGGTTAGCTCTTCGGTCGCTCGCTTCTGCTCGGTCACATCATGGACAGCTACAAGCCTTGCGTTTCTCCCATCATACTCCAGCGCCTGCGAAGAGATATTGACGTCGATGATCCGTCCGTCTCGGGTTTGATGTTGCCACATACGATTTGCGCGGTCCGTACGGGGGATGTCCTTCGCCCACTTCGCAAATTGCTCCCGCGCCTGCGGCGGACGCACATCGGTGACCTTGAGCGCCGCGAACTGTTCCTTGGTGTAGCCATATCCGTCGACCGCCGCCTGGTTCACCGCGATGAATTCGAGTGTGCCCTGGTCGAAAACCCACATCGGCACAGGATTGTTCTCGAACAACAGCCGGAACGATGCTTCCTTGCGGTTGCGGTCCGTGATGTCTTCATGCGTCGCGACCCAGCCGCCGCCATTCATACTGGCGCTGACGATGGAGATTGACCTGCCCTCGTCGGTGCGCATGTCCCTGCTCTCGGTCTGAACGCCGGTCCTTGCTACAAGGTGGGCAACCTGCCTCTCCGGATCGCCGAAAAACATGCCCTGCGACTTCCGCCATTGCAGAATGCTTAGCAGGCAAGTGCCTGCGGACGTCAGTTCTGGCGGAAGCCGGTACATCTCAGCGTATCGCCTGTTGCAGATCAGAAGACGTGCCTCGGCGTCCAGCATGATCAGGCCTTGCGAGATGTTGTCCAGGGCTGCCGCAAGCTGCATGTTCTGGCTACGCACCTGGCCCAAAAACTGACGCCGGCCGAGCGCGACGATGATTGCAATTGCGAACACGACTATCGTCGAGGCACCCGCCAGATAAAGCGACGTCGTGTGCCAGCCGGACAAGGCTTCCTCGACCGTCGTCGTCATCATGACCGAGATCGGATAGTGGGCAAGCCGACGCGCCGCAATCAGACGGTCCTCGCCGTCTATCGGACTTTGTCGGCGGAGGTCGATGAATTCGGCATTCAGGGCTTCAGGGCCGAGATCCGCACTGGTGAACACTTTCCCGATCGCCGCGCTGGATGAGGGATGTCGCGCCAGCAGCGTTCCGTCGTTCCTGAACAGGGCAACGGAACTGCCGTGTTTCGGCCTTATCTTCGAGAAGTAGTCCTCAAGATATTGCACCTGCACAGTACCTAACATGGTACCTATTAAGTCGCCGGACGAAGAAATCACGCGTTGTGCCAGATAGATCGCCCACTTGCCGGTGACGGGACTTCGCGTAGGCGGCCCCACCAAGGCTGTTGCCTTATCCAATTGCAGCAACGCGGCAGGATTAGGCGACATGAGGCCGCGCTTGCTGGGCCACTCGACTGTCGAGTTTACGATTTCGCCGTCAAAGTCGCGGAGGCTCAAAGCAGAAATGTGCGGATACGGGGCCTTCCGCTGCACCAGCATGCGGTGCGTCGATTCATCTCCGAATTTCGACCGGAAATCGTCCGGACCAGCGAGAGACTCGCGTTTCAAGTCCACCAGCAACGCCTGTTCGACGAGTTCTATCGACTGGAAATTGCGATCTAGCTGGTCGGCCAAGACCATCGAGAGGCTCTCGAGTTCGCGGGCTGCATCCGAAATGGCCCGTTGTCTCATGGTTGCCACTATGGCCGCGGTCGTAACTAAAACAATCACGACGAGGATCGCAGCGCCGTAGTTCAGCGACCGGACAATTCTTGGATTGGCCTCAACGCCAACGCCGCGGGGCCTCGTCGTCTTGTCCGGACGCGGCATAGCCCAATTGAGGAATTCACCAATGCTCATTTCAAAAGCGTAGACAAGGGCGATTAAAAATTAGCCAATGGAAGCGCTAAGAACCCGGTCATTCGTATAATCGACCGATGGGAACCGCCCCGGCTCCCGATGGGGATGCCAACAGCAGTCAACTGCATCTATACGGGTCTCGCGAACAGCATTCGCAGGCCGGCCGATTGAATTGCAGATATTCGCAGACACGCCAATAGACCAACGCTGGTCACATCTCATGGAAAACCTGGCAGCCTGACAATGCTACGCGCGGAATGGCAGTGACGAAGGTGCCGCGAGTACGTCACACAAGACGTTCGTTAGTCGCGCGCGCGCATCCAAATGCGTGAAATTGTGGTCGGCATCAGGAATTATCGAAACCGAAGCCGTCGGGTAGCGGCGTAGCTGGTTCCCCTTCCTTCCCATGTATGTGCGGAATTCGCCCAGCGCGTGATCACCTTCCGAAAATAACATCGCTAGGCGAACGCCGCGGCTTTCAAGAATCTGGAAACGGCGATGGCCTTCGCGGTAGAGCGTCTGGTCGGACTCGCCCGCAGGGATCTGGCCAGCACTCGATGAGATGATCCGAACAAGGCGTTTTAACACAAAGATAACCGGCGCTTTGACGCGGAAATGGCCCGCAAGCACTCGTCTCAGGCTTTCTTTTCTGAACAGCATCGCAACGGAACCACTGATGGTTCGATGGGCCGACAGCACCGCTTCTGCAACGGTTTCCCTGGGGTCCCAGACAAAACGCATGATGTTGATAACGACGACATTGCGAACGCGCTCGTCTTGCACCGCGACCTGGAACGCGGCGTAAGCGCCACTGCAGCGTCCGACCAAGGCGATCGGGCCGGCATCGAGTTTCTCGACATAGTCGATCGCATGCCGCACGTCAGCTGATTGCTCTTCCGAATAAAGCACTTCGGCCGGCGCGCTTGCCGAAGCCGGACTGTCGCCGATGCCGCCTGCGTCAAACCTAAACGAGGCGATCCCGCGCTCGGCGAGTGCGCGAGCCTGTAGGACTGTCGCGCGCCCCCAGCCGACGTGATAGTCGCGCCCCGAATTAGCCAGCACCGCGATGGCTGAAGGCTTTCGGTCCAGCGGTCGACACAGGACGCCGAAGAGCCGCTCGTCCGGCCCGAATCGAACTGGTAATTCCTCAAAGCGAGGACCGACGATTGGCCGCGCGGGCTCCATTTCCTTGGCCGAAACATTGACGCCTGCCATCGGCAAATGCGCGAGGTCGTCGATCCACGACACGATGCGTCTCAACGTGCCTAGCTGCGGTTCAGCCGGAGTCGGATCCTGCAGGATCATTTCATAACCCGCGTAGTCGATGGACGAAACATCGGCTCCGAGCGTCTTCAGGTGGTTGCCAATCGAACTATCGCGAGAACTCTGACTGCGCTCGACCAAAAGGACCTTTGCGGAAGGAGACTGAGTTGTTTGAGTGAGATCGATGGATTGGATGGCTGCGGCACGGCTGCCGGCCAGCGGAAAGCCGGCGACGCCGTAGCCGTTGTCGGCCAATGGGTCGGGCCCAATGCCCATCCGCTCGGTCAGCATGCGCGACCAGGCTTGAAGCTCCCGGAGATAGGAGCGACCTTTTACTAACGGCGCCATCAAGACGGTCGCTGCGACGTCGGGCGATTCGGCTCCGAGTTGAGCGGCCAGACTTGCGCCTAGGCCTTGTCCGACCAGAACGAGTTCGATGCCCGGGTTGTATTCTCGCAAGAATGCCATGCAGTGACGGGCGGCAACGAACCAGTCGGAGATGCCGTCGGGGTCGCCAACAGGATCGAGGGCATCTGCGGTGCCAGGATAATCAAATCTCAGGCAGGCATGGCCAGCCGCAGCAATATTCTCGGCCAAAGCCCGCCATGTAGCGCGGGTGCACAATTCCTCGTATCCGAAAGGCGCCAGCAACAGCACCGCCTTGCGCCCTGGCCGGTCGATGCAGCCTGCGTGATAGAACCCGCCAAAAGTGTCAAACGTGACCGGGGTGCCATGTCGGGAAGTCATGATCCTGCAACTATCACAGTTTGCCCAATCCGGTTCGTCCGTCCAATGGGCCAAAATTTCCGATATTTCCCCGTGAGGTGGTCGCTCATACGGATCGGCTATTTCTTAGCTCAGGGGCGACGAAGATGTCATCCCATATCGTAATCCATCATTAACATGTGCTCAGCGGTGCATGCTTCGCCTCTATTAGCTGTTCGCTAATCATGGTGGGCTATGTTGCACAACCGTCTTCGAACCCGCCAGTCCTGACCTCCGCCTGCGGGAAAAGGCACTTAAGGAAAGCGTCGTTTTTCGTAACTGCATCTTCATTTTATTAAGCTTGATATAGAAACGATCCGCCGCGCTTGAGAATGATTTAGATCACTACACATTTACCTGCTATTTCCTGCATATAACTTTGAGTCCGCTCCCAGCCTTTGGCGAAGCGGCAGGCTTTTGACGCTTGGAGAACATTAATGCGTGATCGTGTGCGCGCCATTGTCGGATCGATGAACCTTCTCCCAGTTCCCGTTGATAGCATGTCCGACCAGGATAACCTGTTCGATGCGGGCATGACGTCGTTCGGGTCCGTTCAGCTGATGCTGGCGATCGAGGAGGAGTTCGATATCGAATTTCCCAATAGTCTTCTGACTCGCAAAACATTTGCGACGCTTGGTGGGTTAATTTCTGCTGTCGAGCAGCTCGCCTCTCAGAAAGTCTAAATCATGATGCCGAGCGCGGTGAAGGACGGCGTTAACGTGCTCGAAGCTGCGTCATGGCGTGACGTGATGCAGCGGGTTGCGACCGACGTCGCTTCGCAAAATGCCGATGTTGCGGACCGGACTGCGACGTTTCCGGCCCAAACATTCGAAGCTCTTCGCCGTAACGGTATGCTTGGCTTGATGGTGCCAAAAAGCCTTGGCGGCCAGGGACTGGAATTGCGCAAGATTGCCGATCTTTGCGCGATCCTTGCGGGCGCTTGCGGCGCCAGCGGCATGATTTATGCGATGCATCAGATCAAGCTATCGAGCCTGGTCGCCCATGGGATGCAAACCGAATATCATCGCACCCTTATGCGCGATGTGGCTGTAAAGCAGCTACTGATTGCCTCGTCGACCACTGAGGCGGGTATCGGTGGCGATCTGCGGGTTTCGAATTGCGCGATCGAGACGACGGGCGACCGGGTTTCGCTGACCAAGCAGGCGAGTGTCCTGTCTTACGCCACGGAAGCCGACATCATCATGGCGACCGCGCGCCGCGGTCCGGCGTCGGTCGGGTCAGACCAGGTGCTGATCGCGTTGCGGCGTGGCGACTATCAACTTCAGCGCACCGCTGAGTGGAATACGCTGGGCATGCGCGCAACCTGCTCCGAAGGTTTCCTGCTAACGGCCACGGCTGGAGCCGATCAGATTTTTCCGAAGCCGTTCCACGAGATCGCAGTGCAATCGATGCTCGCCACCGCGCATCTGCTGTGGGCCAGCGTCTGGTTCGGGATCGCGACCGATGCCCTGTCGCGCGCGCACGCCTCGGTTCGGGCAACGGCACGGCGCATGCCGTCCGATTTCGCGGGGCCGCTGCCAGGCGCCGCTCGGCTGGCTGAGGCCACCGCCAAATTGCAGACGCTCAAGTCGACGCTCGTCGCCCATATAGAGCGGTTCGAGACCGCGAAGGGCAACGAAGATGATCTCAGCTCGATCAATTTCGCGATCGAGATGAATAATCTCAAGGTCATGGCTTCGAACATGGCCGTCGATGTCGTTCGTGAAGCGCTGATGGTGACCGGCATCGCCGGCTATCGCAACGACGGTCCATTCTCGGTCGGCCGCCATCTCAGGGATGTGTTGTCGGCGCCATTGATGGTGGCGAACGATCGTATCCTCGCCAACACCGCCGGCTTGGTTATCGCGGGCCGATTTGACTCAGGTCTGGAGTGATCGTGATGAACGCGCCTGCTAAGCTCGTGCAAAGCCCGGAAGCATTTCTCACCGCTTTGTTCGATGAGTCGATCCTGATCAAAACCGGCGTCGACGGTCTCTATGGCCGCGCCGGTGTGTTCGAAGAAGTTATCGACGGGATCGAAAACGCGGTGACAAAAATGGCCGCTGGCGATCAGGCCACGCGAATTCACTTCCCACCGGGCATGCCGCGCAAGAATCTTGAGAAAGCCGGTTACCTGAAGAGCTTTCCGCAATTGGCCGGCTGCGTCCACTCTTTCATGGGCGATAACACCGACCACGCCAAGCTCGTCGGCATGATCGAGCGGGGCGAAGACTGGACCGAGATGCAGGATGCGACTGAAGTCGCTCTGACGCCGGCCGCCTGCTACCCGCTGTATCCCACCGTCGCGGCGGCGGGGCCGGTGCCGGAAGGCGGTCGGCTCTTCGATCTCAAGTCCTACTGCTTCCGCCATGAACCTTCGAAGGATCCGGCGCGGATGCAGCTGTTCCGGATGAGAGAATTCGTCCGTATCGGCACTGCCGACGAAGTGACGTCTTTCCGGGCCACCTGGCTCGAGCGCGGTGAAAAGCTGATCGCCTCGTTGGGTCTGCCTTGCGTCATCGATGTGGCCAACGACCCGTTCTTCGGGCGCACCGGCCGTGTCCTGGCGTCGAGCCAGCGAGACCAGGGGCTGAAGTTCGAATTGCTGATCCCGGTCACGAGCGATGAAAATCCGACGGCGTGCCTGTCGTTCAACTATCACCAGAACCATTTCGGCAGCCTGTGGGGTATGCATTTCGCGGGCGGCGAAGTCGCGCATTCGGCTTG
The DNA here is from genome assembly GCF_028290785.1 of Tardiphaga sp. GTDB lineage: Bacteria > Pseudomonadota > Alphaproteobacteria > Rhizobiales > Xanthobacteraceae > Tardiphaga. The sequence continues at coordinate 32,274 of NZ_JAQGJD010000131.1, forward strand.
CGTCGGATTCGGCCTCGAGCGGACGGCGCTGGCGCTGTTCCGACACCACGGCACCAAGGTCGAAGCGTGGCCGGCGGATGTTCGCCGCGTGTTGTGGGGCTAGGGCTTGCAACCCGCTTGCGCCATCGACGGACTGGATCCCGCAACCTATGCGCGGCATGGGCTGCATGATCCCGCGCGCAATTGGCCTGAGACCAACTGCTACGTCGATCTGTTGATCGAAGTGTTGGCCCAGCGCGGACATGATCCCCGGGCCGCGCTGGCTTTCACGGTCGCGCAGGATTACGAGGGCGACCAATTCACGTTTTTCAAGATTCCGCCCGCCGATCTCGCGCTATTGTACAACGTGGAGATTCTGGAACTCGCGATTTTCGATCAGTTGGAAGATCACGCGCGCCTGCAGTTGGCGCGTGGCCGTCTGCCGCTGATCGAAGTCGATTCTTACTATCTGCCGGATACCCGCGGTATCACCTATCGCCACAGCCACAGCAAAACGACAATCGGCGTCAACGTGCTCGATTCAGTCAACCGCCGGCTCGATTACTTTCACAATGCCGGCTACTTCCGTCTCGAAGGCGAGGATTTCGACGCGCTGATGCGGCCCGTGCGTGATAACGGTCTGCCGCTGTTTCCGTATGTCGAATTCATCAAGTTCGGTCCGGCGCCGTCGGCACACGAGCAGATCGAAATGTCTCGCGCGCTGTTGGCGCAACATCTGCGTCGCCGTCCGTCGCAGAATCCATTCACGGCATGGGGCGAAGTGATCGACGCCGACATCGCCCGGCTGATGGGACGGCCTGCCGAGTGGTTTCACACTTACGCCTTCAGCACATTGCGTCAGGCTGGCGCGAATTTCGAGCTGCTCGCGACCTATCTGGCGTGGTTGCAACAGCAGGGTGACCCGGCGCTGGAGCGCGCCAGGTTGGCCGCGGAGGCAATCGCTGGCGGTACCAAGGTTTTACAGTTTCAGTTCGCTCGCGCCTCCGCTCGCGGCAGAGTTCCTGATGTGACGGATTCAATTCGGCAACTCGCGACCGATTACGACATCGCCCTCGACAGCCTCATGAACGGGTTCGTTGCCTGCGGCGCCGCAGCGTGATCGCCACCCATGCCGGCCCGCATCGCGGCGCGATGTTCCTATGACTTGATCGGCCTGCTTATTGCCATGACCGACATCCGCACCATGACGGGACGCAAGGTGCAGCCGCTCGACAGCGGCTGGGAACTGGCGCTCTCGCCCCCTCAGGCATGGCAAGAACCCAACGGGTTGAGCGAGGCAGTTTGGCTGCCTGCTATTGTCCCCGGGACAGCCGCTGGCGCGCTGCGGGCCCTCGGAGAATGGAGTTTTGATGACCCTCAGCCGCTGCACGACAAGGACGTCTGGTACCGGCTCCGCGTCAATGGGCGCGGCAAGCGCAAGCTGCGATTTGAGGGGCTCGCGACATTCGCCGAGGTTTTCCTTGACGACAGGCTCATCCTGACGAGCAGCTCGATGTTCGAGCCGTATGAGGCGGATATCGACCTCGGCGGTGAGCATTGGATCCATATCGCCTTTAGGAGCCTCCGCAACGTGCTGGCAAGAACGAAAGGTCCGCGGGCACGCTGGAAGACGATGATGATCGAGGAGCCGCGGCTGCGTTTCCTGCGCACCACGCTGATCGGGCATATGCCGGGATGGTGCCCGCCCGTCGATGTGGTCGGCCCGTACCGGTCCGTGCTGCTGATCGAGGAGGGAGTTGTTCGCGCCGGCAAAGTCGATCTGCGCAGCCGGCTAGAAGAAAACGAAGGCGTTCTGACGCTCGCGCTCGATGTGTCAGGGGTGGCCGAAGGCGTGACGCCGGTGCTGCGCTGTGCCGGGGCGGAGGCGCCGCTGAGACCGCTCGACACGGAAGCGCCGCCCTCAGAGCCGACGCGTTGGCAAGGTACGCTGCGGATCCCCGATGTCGACCTGTGGTGGCCTCACACCCATGGCACTCCGACGCTCCATGCTGTGACGATGGATATCGGTGCCGTCCGGGTCGATCTTGGAGAAGTTGGATTTCGCCGGGTCGAGGTCGACCGCGGACCGGACGGAAATGGCTTCGCCCTGCAGGTGAATGGCGTCCGCATGTTCTGCCGCGGCGCATGCTGGACGCCGATCGTCGTGGTCGGCCTTCAGGCATCTGAAGCAGATTACGCGCAGGACCTCGGCCTGATGCAAAGGGCTGGCCTCAACATGGTCCGTCTCAGCGGCACCATGGTCTATGAGACCCCGGCTTTTCACCGCCTCTGCGACAGACTCGGCATCATGGTCTGGCAGGACGTCATGATGGCCAATTTTGATTACCCGTCGGATGAGGCCTTTGCTGACATCATCCGCAGCGAAATCACGACGGTCGCTCGCCGGCTCAGCACGTCGCCGTCACTGATCGTGATATCAGGCGGCAGCGAGGTTGGTCAGCAGGCTGCGATGATGGGCCTGCCGCGCCAGATGCGCGACGTACCGCTGGCGGAAACCGTCATTCCCGAAGTTTTGGCGCGCTGGAGTGACGTCGCCTACGTGCCAGGTTCGCCGTCCGGCGGTGCGCTGCCCTTTGTGGCCGAAGCTGGCCCGTCGCATTATTACGGCGTGGGCGCCTATTTGCGGCCCCTCGACGACGCGCGCCGCGCCAATGTCCGCTTTGCCTCCGAATGCCTCGCTTTCGCCAACCTGCCGGACGATCGCCACTTCGCAGGCCATCGGCTCGATCCCGCCAGCGATCCGGAACGCTGGCTCGCGGGCGTGCCGCGCGACGGCGGCGCGTCCTGGGATTTCGACGATGTGCGCGAGCATTATCTTCAGGCGCTGTGGAACGAGGACGGCCGCAGCCTGCGCGCCCGCGAGCCCCGGCGCTGGCGCGAACTTTCGCGCGCGATCTCAGCCGAGGTCATCGAACGGACGATCGATGAATGGCGCCGCCCGGCCTCCATCACTTCCGGCGCCCTAATATGGCTTTGGCGCGACCTGCAGCCCGGCGCTGGCTGGGGATTGCTGGATTGCGACGGCCGTCCGAAAGCGGCCTTCTACGCCCTGCGTCGCGCCTCGCTTCCGCTGCGCTTGTCGATCACCGACGAAGGCACCAACGGACTTTATCTGCATCTCGTCAACGACACGCCGCGGGGTGTCACGGGCAAGCTGGCCTTGCGTTGCCTGAGAGACGGCAAAACGCCGGTGATCGAAGCTGAGCGCAATGTGACCATCGCGCCGCATGCGGCACTTTCCATCGGAGCGTTCGAGATACTCGACCGATTCTTTGACGCCGGTCACTGCTATCGCTTTGGGCCAGCGGCGCATGACACCGTGCATGCAACGTTCGCAGCCGAGGACTCCGATCGACCTCGAGAGGCCTTTCATTTTCTTTGCCCCCCGACCTCAACGGTTGACGGGACAATCGACGCGGTGCTTCGTGAAGACGACGCAGGTTTCTTTCTCGATCTGCAAGCCGCCACGGCAACACGTTTCATTGAAATCGCGGACAACGAATTCCTGCCCGATGACAATTATTTCCATATGGCGTCTGGGCATAGCAAGACCGTGCGCCTGGCACCGCCACAGCATTCGTCCGGTCATTTGCACCCATCAGGCCGGGTCTCTGCGCTCACGCTGAGAGGTGATGTCGAATACTGAGCAAGCCGCGGTCCGCTAATTCTGGTGGTAGTCTCCCGAAAAAGGAAATTTTCCGGGTGTCGCCGGGAGACTTTTGGGATTTTGAGGGTCCTTGGAGCAGATTTCGCCGCCCGGAGAATTTCTCCGGATGCAAGAAAGCCGGTAAATTGTCGGCCTTTCGCGATAAATTAGCAGACAAAGCCGAATGCACGGACTGCCTGGCTGGGGCGGGAGGGTACGCAGCCAGAACCAAGACGCCAGCAAGCCATTGAATACACTACATCAACCGGTGCGACGAGTGTCCGGTGTAGCAGATGAGTGTCGCATGTTGCAAGCGCCCGAAATAAGCGACGGCGAGAGCTTTCTGCTCAAGGTTAGCTCGACTATCGCACGCTATGTTACACGGGCACCGTACGTTAACGATCGGATTTCCAAGAAGCGCGCGCGAATGCGGGCACAGGAACGGCGTCGGTTGGCACGTCGAGTGACTGCCGGTAGGAGCGCCTTTGACCCGGATGTGGCCGATCGTCCACCATGCTTCGCCCTCCCATCCTGTGGCAGCGCCCCAGTCCCAATCTCGAAATTGTACAGGCGCCCCACGGGGACGACCTCAAGCATCTCAGAGACGTCGCCACGCAGGCACGCGACATGGAGCCAGCTGCGGGCGCGAACACCGACAGCCACTTTGCCGTGAGGCGGCCATGTCCTCCCTCACCCTGCGACGATTAGCGCTAGGCCGGGTCCGGAGCGACCAGCATCGACCGGCCTCTGGGCGACGACGGCGGCCGCGAAATGGCGCCGGGCTGCAGGCGGGCGATCGAGGCGAGCACGCCGGCCATCGCTTGGGGGGTCGGCCGCCGGGTGGCAAGGGTCCCTCGGCAGAGCGGGTCGGCTGGCCTTGGCGTTGGCCGCTTGCTGCGGCTTCATCTGGCGGCCGACGACCCTGATGAAGGATCGAACGGTTGGCAGGCCCACTCAGCGATGAGCAGCATTGCCCGCTCCAAAACCGGCAGCGCCTTGGAGTCGGCCGGGTCCCCGTCAGAGCGGCGGTCGGCCATCCACCTAGTGAACCGACTAGGTGGATCGATTCGGTCCCAAAAAGCGATTCTCAGAAAGGAAGCCTTTCAAATTGCAAGCGCGTCGGCGACGCTGGGCAAGACGAGGAGATCACCATGCCTGGATATCAGTTCACTCATGCCGGTGCCTATTCCCGGCGCGGTGCCCACAAGAAGAACAGCTCCGTGCGCAAGGTTTCCATGGACGGCATTCTCAACGAGATGATCCGTGCGCCGGGCGCGTGCAGCCACGTATCCGTTCCCGAGCCCCCCAACGTGGTATTCGGCATTCATCCGGTCGCGGCTTTCTCGCTGGCCACCGAGCGCGCAGGACAAGCCGTCGACAAGATCGGACGAAAGCTGAGCGTCACCGCGCTCGTGATCTTGGTCGGCGTCGCCACGTGGCCGGTACACACCTCCGAAGTGCGCGCTGACCCGCAAGCGATGGAGCACTATCTCTACTGGCGGGAAATCACCATCCAGTGGCTTAAGCGCCAATGGGGCGAACAGCTCAAGACTGTCGTCGAACATTTGGACGAGGATCGTCCCCACCTGCACTATGTTGTCGTGCCCGACCTCGACCCGGATGGTCGACTCCGCATCGAGAGCGTCCATGCCGGCTATCGTGCGGCGAACAAGTGCGACGCCGACGGCGGCAGCCCGCGCGACCAGACGGCGGCCTATAAGGCCGAGATGCGGTGCTTCCAGAATGACTACTACGAGCATGTCGGCGTCCGCTGCGGTCTGACCCGCCTCGGACCGCGCCTCCAGCGCTTGTCCCGAGAAGAGTGGAAGCAGCGGCAGCGGCAGACCGAGGCGATCGCGTTGGCGCACCGTGGCCTCGAAGAACAAACCGGCGAACTGAAGGCTCACGCAAAAGCATATGTTTCCGAAAAGACGATGGAGGCAAACGCCGCCGCTCAATTGAAAATCGATGCTGTCATTTCGCGAGCTGATCAGCACGCCAACAAAATCAAGCAGAAGGCCAAGTCCTTCATCATCGCGCAGGACGAGCGCATTCGGGAACTAAAGCAGCAAGTCTCGGCGAGTCAGGCGGCTTTCCTCGCGCTGCAGGAGGAATTGGATACTTACCGTCGTCTGCTCAAGGAGAATAGTCTCTTGCCGGACCTAGAATCCTCGTCTTGAGGGCTCTTGACGTAATGTTTGGCGACGTCCTAAGGCCATCATATCTCGTGACCATCGAATTACCATCAGCGACGCCGCCGGCTCACGCTCCGAGTTCCGGGTTAGGCGCTGCGGGGCTGCGCACCGACATGCCCGAGGAATACTGGCAATCCGTCCTGACCGATCCGAGCGCCGGCGCCCGTGCTCGGGTGCCGATCCAGCAGCGACGCCTGTCGGAGATTTCGCTGCCTCTTATGCGCGTCTCATGCCTGCGCTGCGACCGGATCCTGGAGATCCAGACGGCCGACGAGATCCGGCTCGAGGGCGCACAAGCCACCTGGAAGGATGCCGGTCGGCGCCTGCTCGACAACGACAGCCAGAACCGCACCGGCAGCCACGAGGATGA
>NZ_JAQGJD010000156.1 GCF_028290785.1 Tardiphaga sp.
ATGCTGAACTTCTACGGCAAAACCTTCACTTCCCGCCTCCTGATCGGCAGCGCGCTGTATCCCTCCCCGGCGATCATGCAGGCGGCGATCCGCGCCTCGGGCGCCGGCATCGTAACCGTGGCGTTGCGGCGCGAGGCCGCCGGCGGCAAGACCGGCGATGCGTTCTGGTCGCTGATCCGCGAGCTCAATGTCACGGTGCTGCCGAACACCGCGGGCTGCCGCAGCGTGCGCGAGGCGGTGACCACGGCCAAGCTCGCGCGCGAATTGTTCGGCACCTCCTGGATCAAGCTCGAGGTGATCGCCGACAACGACACGCTGCAGCCGGACGTGGTGGGGCTGGTCGAAGCCGCAACCGTCCTGATCAAGGATGGCTTTGAAGTGTTCCCCTATTGCACCGAGGATCTCAGCGTTGCTATGCGCCTCGTCGATGCGGGCTGCCGCGTCGTGATGCCATGGGCCGCGCCGATTGGCAGCGCGCGCGGCATCACCAACCGCGATGCGCTGAAGCTGATGCGCGACCGGCTGCCGGATATCACGCTGGTGGTCGATGCCGGCTTGGGCGCGCCGAGCCACGCCGCGGAGGCGCTGGAGCTCGGTTACGACGCCGTGCTGCTCAACACCGCGATCGCCAAGGCCGCCGATCCCGTCGCCATGGCCAACGCGTTTCGGCTCGGCGTCGAGGCCGGCCGCACGGCTTACGAGGCGGGCCTGATGGGCGCGCGCGATTTCGCTTCTCCTTCCACTCCAGTCCTCGGGACCCCGTTCTGGCATGCCGTATCCTGATCGCTTCTATCCTGTCGTCGATACCATCGCCTGGCTGAAACGCCTAACCGCGCTTGGCGTCGGCACCGTGCAGCTGCGCGCCAAGGACCTCGACGACACCGCTGCCACCGCACTGTTTTGCGAGGCGTTGGCGGTGACGGCGGGCACATCGACAAAACTTGTCGTCAACGACTACTGGCGCGTGGCGATCGATCTCAAGGCGCAGCACCTGCATCTCGGCCAGGAGGATCTGGCCGAGGCCGATGTCGCGGCGATCCGGCGCGCCGGGCTGACGCTCGGGCTATCGACGCACGACGACGAAGAACTCGAAACCGCGCTACGCGCCAAGCCGGACTACATCGCGCTTGGCCCGATCTTTCCGACCACGCTGAAATCCATGCGCTTCGCGCCGCAGGGCATTCCAAAACTCACCACCTGGAAGCAGCGCATCGGCGACATCCCGCTGGTGGCGATCGGCGGCATCAAGTTCGAACAGGCCGCCGAGATCTACGCCGCCGGCGCGGATTCGATTGCGGTGGTCAGCGACGTCACGCAGAACGTCGATCCCGATACACGGGTGCGCGCGTGGCTCGGGCAAACCGCGGAGGCGGCGTGATGAAGTCAGAACAAGGCGAGAGCCCTCATCCTGAGGAGCGCGCTCTGCGCGCGTCTCGAAGGACGACGGCGCGCCACACGCATCCTTCGAGGCTCGCGCAAGCGCGCGAGCACCTCAGGATGACAACGTCAATTTGTGCTTTCAATAACGAAATCTAGAAGGAGGATTACCCCGATGAACATCCGCTCCAATCCCGACACCACCCTGCCCGCCGTCACCACCGGCCCGCTGCCGTCGTCGCGAAAGGTCTACGCGATCCCCGCCAGCGCCCCGGATCTGCGGGTGCCGATCCGCGAGATCATGTTGAGCAAGGGCGCCGGCGAGCCGGATCTGCCGGTCTACGACACCTCGGGCCCCTACACCGATCCGAACGTCATCATCGACGTCAACGCCGGCCTGCCGCGCCCCCGCGCAGCCTGGGTGATGGAGCGCGGCGGCGTCGAGGAATATGAGGGCCGCGACGTCAAGCCGGAAGACAACGGCAATGTCGGCGCGGCGCATGCCGCCAAATCCTTCACCGGCTATCACAAGCCGATGCGCGGCGTCGGCGACGCCATGATCACACAGTATGAATTCGCCCGCGCCGGCATCATCACCAAGGAAATGATCTACGTCGCCGAGCGCGAAAACCTCGGACGCAAGGTGCAGCTCGACCGCGCCGAAGCAGCCCTTGCCGACGGCGAAAGCTTTGGCGCATCGGTGCCGGCGTTCGTCACGCCGGAATTCGTGCGCAGCGAGATCGCCCGCGGCCGCGCGATCATCCCCTGCAACATCAACCACGCCGAGCTGGAGCCGATGATCATCGGCCGCAACTTCCTCACCAAGATCAACGCCAACATCGGCAACTCCGCCGTGACGTCGTCGGTCGAGGAGGAAGTCGACAAGATGGTGTGGTCGATCCGCTGGGGCGCGGACACCGTGATGGACCTTTCCACCGGCCGCAACATCCACACCACGCGGGAGTGGATTCTGCGCAACGCGCCGATCCCGATCGGCACCGTGCCGATCTACCAGGCACTGGAGAAGTGCGACGGCGATCCGGTCAAGCTGACCTGGGAGCTGTACCGCGACACGCTGGTCGAGCAGTGCGAACAGGGCGTCGATTATTTCACCATCCACGCCGGCGTGCGCCTGCCCTATATCCATCTGACGGCCAACCGCGTCACCGGCATTGTTTCCCGCGGCGGCTCGATCATGGCCAAGTGGTGCCTGGCGCATCACAAGGAAAGCTTCCTCTACACGCATTTCGAAGAGATCTGCGATCTGATGCGCAAATATGACGTGTCGTTCTCGCTCGGTGACGGCCTGCGGCCCGGCTCGATCGCCGACGCCAACGACCGCGCGCAGTTCGCCGAGCTGGAGACGCTGGGCGAGCTCACCAAGATCGCGTGGGCCAAGGGCTGCCAGGTGATGATCGAAGGCCCCGGCCACGTGCCGCTGCACAAGATCAAGATCAACATGGACAAGCAGCTCAAGGAATGCGGCGAGGCGCCGTTCTACACCCTCGGGCCTCTGACCACCGACATCGCGCCGGGCTACGATCACATCACGAGCGGCATCGGTGCGGCCATGATCGGCTGGTTCGGCTGCGCCATGCTGTGCTACGTGACGCCGAAGGAGCATTTGGGACTACCCAACCGCGACGACGTGAAAGTGGGCGTGATCACCTACAAGATCGCGGCGCACGCTTCCGATCTCGGCAAGGGCCACCCCGCCGCCCAGCTACGCGACGACGCGCTGAGCCGCGCGCGCTTCGACTTCCGCTGGGAGGATCAGTTCAACCTCGGCCTCGATCCCGAAACCGCGCGCAGCTACCACGACGAGACGCTGCCCAAGGACGCCCACAAGGTCGCGCATTTCTGCTCGATGTGCGGCCCCAAATTCTGCTCGATGAAGATCACCCAGGACGTCCGCGACTACGCGGCCACCCTCGGCGACAACGAGAAGGCCGCACTGAACCTCGGCGGCGACGGCAAGATGGCCAGCATGGGCATGACCATGTCGGGCGTGATCGAGGACGGCATGGCGACCATGAGCCAGAAATTCAAGGACATGGGCGAGCAGGTCTATGTGCAGGCGGAGGCGGTGAAGGCGAGCAATCGGGAGCTGTAGTCCTCGATGGACAATTTGGCTTCTCGATCTGAAAGTCGCAGAAAGGTCAACGTCTGCTTTGCAGCGGGCGTTGATGGCCATGCATCCTCAAGCGTTTGGCAACTATGGGCTGCAAAGAATAGCCCGGACCTTTATTTGATGGTTCGGGGCATGAGCGAAATCAAAGCTTCCGTTCACTGTCCAAGATCAAACAAGCCCACATGGAAGCGCCATTTTGGATTTGACTACAATGCTCGTGGAGACCTGTCAGACGCGATAGACAAACTGGAGAGGCTCGTTACAAAGTCACTGGATTGGGGCGCCACACTCTTGTGAATGGCAGACAGTTCCGGGTCACGTATTGCTATGCGCCCCTCATTGCCCCTCCTTTTTCTGCGAATGAAGCTACTCGTCGCTTCCGTTCCAAGAAGATAGGCGTAGACGGAGCAAGCGCTCTACGTCTCTTCACTCCTCATCCGAATAACGATGGAAGCCGGTGAGGAATCTCCTTCAGATAGAATTGTTATAGCGACTGCCTCTTCCTTCAATCTCCTTTCGATGAATTGGCGCTCGATATATGACAGGTTGGTTTCAAGTAACATTCGGTATCTGTCTATATTGGCGCGGTGAGCGCCTAATCGGGCGACTTTCGCGCAGATCATTGTCAGCCTCCTCCTCAAACGAAACGAAACGCGGCGTTTTAAAGTAGATCTGAAGTTTTCGCTGACACTTTTGGCGCCAAGGCGTCCGAACTAATTGCCGTTCGCGTGGGTGCGACGGCACCCCGTCGGAGCGAGAACTCGCATATTATACTCTCCCACTCTTCTGCTTCTCCGCTCCAAAATGAACTACTCTCGCTTTCAAATTGCGCATGCTGGCGGCAGAAAGCTAACATTGCACGGCAATATGCGATCATATCCATGTCGGCATACCGTCAAACCGGAGCAAGCCCTCGGCGTCTTCCGAAGCGGGAACAATTGCTGAGCTGTGGGGGAATTTCGGCATTGCGATCGATTCCGAAAGAAACTCTACGCATTGCATCACGTGTGCAAAATTCTAACCGAATCCGCTACTCAATAGCCGCAAAGTAATGTCCGCTACCGCACTTCGGGTGGGGAAATCACGCTTTCGGCTGGCGCTGCGGATGTTAAGTTGTGGCTCCAGCCTTCTGCTGCAGGACTATAAGCTGATGCCCGTTCTAACTTCGGCGGCCTCGCTAAGTCGATTCCCAGTCGTGGACACGCACGATCCAGAAGTCATGAGGGACACGTTGTTTGCCTATTATGGCGCAACGAAGTTTGATGTTCCTGACACGTCCAATTTTCTAGGGCAGTCGTATCACGCAAAACTTGAGACGGTCTCCCTGGGTCTCTGTGCGTACGGCACCGGCGTATCGGTCGAATTCCCGGAAAGCAATTTCGTCCGGCTCCAAATCGCCATTGCTGGCAATGCCGCAACAATCATTAACGGCAGCACGACAGAAATTTGCGGTTCTCAGGCGTGCGTTACGCCGGCGGATCGAGTCAATAGGATCGAGTTCGGTCCCGATTTCAAGCAACTTTTCCTTCGCATTGATAAGGACGCGTTAGAGCGAAAGCTCGCAGCGTTACTCGGTGCGCACCCTCGACGCTCACTTGACTTTTTGTCGCCGCTTCCAGATCGTCAAGAGTACTTCGAAAGCTTCAAGAACTTGATCTCGTTTACGGCGAAACAACTGGATTCGACTCGAGAGCATCCACCGGCTTTGATGCTAAAAGAGCTTGAGCAGGCTCTTATCGTGGGATTTCTTGAGACTTCGCACCATTCATACCGAGAACTCCTGCATCGTCAGCCGGCCGACCTGTCCTCATTTCAGGTTAGGCGGGTGGAAGACTACATTGACGATCATTGGAATCTCCCGCTGGCGGTCGAAGACCTCGCTTATATGACTGGAATCGGTTCTCGTTCGATATTCAGTGCGTTCAAGCGCGCCCGCGGTTATACGCCAATCGCATACCTAAAGGCCGTTCGGCTTCGGAATGCGAAAAATCTGCTGAGTTTTCCTGATACGAATACATCGGTTACCGGCGTTGCCTTTCAATGCGGGTTTTCCAACCCTGGTCATTTTGCAAAGGACTATCAGCGGACGTTTGGCGAACTACCATCAGTGACGTTGGCCAAGGCAAAACACTAAGCGCATGATCGATTGTCCGTCGTCAGATAATTTGAGACTGATCGGGCATTTCGAGAAGGAAGGCTCTGGCTCATCAGGGGTTAGAGGTTAAGCGGCCTGCAGTCGGTGCTGCAAGCGGCGGTTTGCGATGGCGGCAAGCTTGATGCGTCTGCGTTGTGCGAGGATCGCGTCTGCCCTCCAAGTGAACGTCTGCCGGTGTGAAGTTTTCGATGCTCTCATGATAGCGGACGTGATTGTAGTGTTCGACGAAGGCGCTGATCCGTCGTTCAAGATCTCCGGGTAAATAATAGCTGTCGAGCAGAATGCGGCCCTTCATGGTTTGGTGCCCGATCCCCGAGCCGCGCCCGGTGCTACTGCATGCAGTCCGCGAGTTCGTGCAGGCCGCCGCGCAATGTGCTGGCGTCCATCAGATCGCACTTGTCGGATCGCTGGCGACAGACAAGCCCGTCCCCAAAGACGCCGACGTGCTGGTGACCATCGATCACGCCATGGACCTCGGCAGACTTGCGACCGCTGGACGACGTTTGAAAGGCCAGGCGCAGACCATTAATCTCGGCGCGGACATCTTTCTCGCCGATCCGGACGGACGTTATATCGGCCGCATCTGCGGCTATCGCGAATGCCATACCCGAGCTCTGTGCTATGCGCAGCACTGCGGCGGGCGCAGTCATCTCAACGACGATCTCCACGTCGTGGCGCTGTCGCCGGAACTGGTGGCGGCGCCGCCGCTCGAACTGTGGCCCAACATCGTGGCCCGGAACGTCCTGCCTCGGGCCGTCGAGACGATCCTGCTCTCATCAAAGCGAGCCTAGGATGGACAAAGGTCCGCCCCTGCAGTTCCCTCGCGAAAACGAACCGTTGCATTTTATCGGCACACGTCGCTTTGCCTACCCCAGACGCCACGACCGAGCGCCCGTTCGCCAACGACCGCGCTACCGCACCAGCGCGTCCACATCCAGCATCCACCTGCTGCCCTGCATCCGGCCATCCGACGTCACCTCGACATCGACCCGGTGCGTCTTCGGCCGATAGCCGAGGATTTTGACGTCGAGCGGATGGAGGAATTGCCAGGCGTCGCGGGTTTTCAGCAGACCGTCCTGCCAGGACGCCAGCGCCGCGGCGTCGCCGGCCTGCTGCAGCGCCTGCCAGCGGGTCAGCAGGGCCGCATCCTGAAACCAGATCGAACTGGCTTTCACCCGCATGGTCGCGCCCTTGCGGATGGGACTGCCCACAGCAACGCCCGTGAGCGCCAGCAACATGAGCAGCGCCAAAAACCGTCTCATGCCTCGTCGCCTTCAAGTTGGCCTTGTCACCACCGCAATCGCGCCACCAGGGTGCACGCGTTCTGTCTAGCGCGGCCACCGCGGGGTTCAACGAACATCCGCGGGCATGTAGGCAAGCGTCCCCCGGATATCGCCGCGCTTATCCGGGCGACCGGTTATACGTTAAACCAGATCATTCAGCGAAAGGACCGCTTATGCCCATCCTGCACTTCGCCCCGCCACTCGGCATCAAAGCGCCGCCTTTGTCCTATGCCGCGCGGGCCGGCGATCTGCTGTTCGTTTCGGGCATTCCCGGCTTCGACGCTTCAGGCGGGCTGTCGGAAGATTTTGTCACGCAGTTCGGCTTCGTGGTGACGACCATCAAACGCGTGCTCGCTGAGGCGGGCTCCGATGTGCGCCGCCTTGTCAAAGTCAACGTTCTGCTGACGCGGGCGCCCGATGTGGCGGTCATGAACCGGCTCTATGCCGAGGCGTTCGGGCCGCCGCCCTACCCGGCGCGCACCACCTGCGTGGTGCAGGCGCTGCCCGATCCGCGCATGCTGATCGAGATCGAATGCGTGGCCTCGCTGCTGGAGGTATGACGATCGCGCAGGGCCGCGCGACGGGTCCGACCCTGCATTGAACCCAACATCCCGTCCCGCGACTCAACTCCTGTCCGGGCCACCCGGCGCTCCGCCATTTTCGGCGGAGGCACGCGAACCTTTTTCACGGGAAGACATTCACATGCGAAAATTATGCACCCTGTGCGCCGCCGCCGGCATCGTCGTCACTGCCTTTGCCGCGACCGCGCCCGCCCATGCCGCCTATCATCTGATCCGCTGGCAGGACACCGGCTTCTGCCAGATCTGGGACGAAAACATTCCGACCACGCCGTATCCGTCGAACTACACCACCATCATGGGCGCGGTGGCGCCTACGTTTCTCGACGCGCTGATCATGAAAGACGGGTTGTTGCGCGCCGGCACCTGCTCGTTCTGACGGCCGTCACGGCGCGGCCATCGCCCCCGTCACCGTCTCGCCGACGAAATCCGCGGCGCGGCGGAACGCGGTGTCGGTGTCGCCGCGGAACGTCACGGTGCGGCGCAGCAGCAGTTCGTCGCGCTCCGCGTCGAGCAACTGCACCTCGCCCCATTGCACCAGCGTGCTCATCTTGCGAATGCCGCCATAGACCAGGTAGCGCGCGCCATCGTGGCGCGCGGCGGCGACCAGATCGCCCGGCGCCATGCCCGCCGCGGTGCAGGCCGGCTGCGGACAGGCCGGGCGTACCACCCGGTAGCCGCTCTGCATTAGCCTGTCGCGCAGCTCGGCGGCGAACATCACCATGCGGTCGCGATGCGATGCGGTCTGATCGACCGCTTCACCCGACGTATCGCCGTAGTCGAAATCGGCCACCGCGACAGTCACCGGCTCGCCGGCCGCCGCAGGGGATCGTGCAGGTGCCGCCAGCGCGGCAGCGATAAATACCAACAGCAGGCTTTGCCATTTCGACATGTTCGCCTCCCTGTTCGCCGCCGGCGGGCGCCGGCAGCGTTTAATACCTCGGCAACCATGACAAAGGGTCACCCAGAACCAAACCATTCTCCGCTAGTTCTAACCACCAGTACAACATGACCTGGAAGATGAAGATGAGCGAAGCTACCCTGATCCTGCCCAACATGCGCGGCGGTTGCGCGACCGTCGGCACCACCGTGCACACACTCTTTCGCGTCAGCAACCGCAGCCATCGGCCGATGGCGCGGCCCGAAGAAGGCAGCCGCAGCCTCGGCGACGCGGGCCAGCGCACGGATCAGGGAAGCTGACGCTGCCTGCCTTGTTGGAAGCCGCCGGGATTTGAAGCTGTCACCTCCCTGCTGCTACAAATGCGCAGCAGAATCAGCGGGAGTGCAGGCGTGGCAAAGCAAGTAATCACCCGGCCGGGCCTCCGCGGGCCGGATGGAAAACCCGGGCTTCCTGGCCCGCAGGGTCATCCGGGCCAACCCGGCGCCCCCGGCAAGCCCGGCGTCAATGGCAAGCCGGGCGTGAACGGCAAGCCCGGTCCTCAGGGCAAACCCGGTCCAGCCGGCAAGCCCGGCGTGGCGGGCCCGCAAGGCAAGCCCGGGCCGCAGGGCAAGCCGGGTGAACCCGGTCCGCAGGGCAAACCCGGCGTGCAGGGCCCCGCCGGCCCGCGCGGCGAGCCCGGCCCGGCCGGCGCGCTGCCTTCCATCGAGCAGGTGATGCCATGGCTGCACCTGATCTTCGACGCCTGGGAAGACCATCGCAAGCTGCGCGAGCGCGAAGCCCAAGAGCGCGAAGAGGCCGAGCGGCGCGAAGCGCAGGAAATCGCCGACCGTGTCGCCGCGATGATTGCGGAAGAAGCCGGCGCTCACGACGACGACCAGCCGGACGATGACAAGAAGAAAAAGCACCGCAAGGACAGGAAGTAGCGGCTACACCGCCACCGCGCGTTCGGCCTGCGCCACCGCCCGTTCGTCGAGAAACGCAACGAGATCCGCCAGCGGCATGGGGCGGGCGATCAGGTAGCCCTGCGCCAGATCGCAGCCCATGGCGCCGAGCAGTTCGAGCGCCGCCTGCTGTTCGACGCCTTCGGCGACCACCTGCAGGCCGAGGCTGTGCGCCAGGCTGACGGCGGCACGGACCAGCACGGCGTCTACAGCGTCGGTCGCCATGTTCATCACGAAGGCCTTGTCGATCTTCAACTCGTCGGCGGGAATGTTCTTCAGATAGGCCAGCGACGACAGACCGGAGCCGTAGTCGTCAATGGAAATGGTCAGACCTGCGGCGCGAAACCGTTCCAGCGTCTGGCGCGCCAGGCGCGCATTACCGATGATCGCGGTTTCGGTCACCTCCAGGCACAGTTTTCCGGAGGCCGCCCCGGCGATGGCCAGCGCGCTGTCGGTGAAAATCCCATCGTCGATCAGGTGGCCGGACCAGTTCACGGAGATGGTGA
>NZ_JAQGJD010000164.1 GCF_028290785.1 Tardiphaga sp.
TCTCGGCGCCCGCTGCATCCTGGTCGGCCTGGTCGGCGCCGACCTCTATGGCGAGGCGCTGCGGGCCAAGTTAGCGGAAGCAAAGCGGATCCAGGCGGTGCTGCTCGCCGACGCCGGGCGGCCAACCACGCGCAAGGTCCGCTACGTTTCCGAGCATTTCTCCACCCACCTGCTGCGCGCCGATTGGGAGAACGCGCAGCCGGCGTCCGCGCAAGCGCAGGACGATCTGATCGAGGCGATCGGCGCCGCGATGCCGCGCGCCGACATCGTCGTGCTGTCCGACTACGCCAAGGGCGTTCTGACGCCCCGCGTGGTCGAGGCCGCGGTTGCAGCCGCGCGCCGGCATGGCGTCCGCGTCGTGGTCGACCCGAAGAGCGTCGATTTCAGCCTTTACCGCGGCGCCAGTGTGGTGACGCCGAACAAGCGGGAATTCGTCGCGGCCGCGCGGGAGGCCGTGAACGGGCCATCCGGCTTCGCACTGGCGGCCGAATCGGTCATGGACCAGGTTGATTGCGAGGCCGTCCTCGTGACCGAGAGCGAGGATGGCATGACATTGATGACGCGCGGCGCGCCGCCGCTTCACGTCGCCGCGCATCAGGTCAAGGTGCGCGATGTGTCGGGCGCCGGTGACACCGTCGCCGCCGCGCTCGCTGTGGCGCTGGCCGCGGGCGCGGACTGGGAGGCGGGGATTCGGATCGCGAACGCTGCGGCCGCCGCCGCCGTATCGAAAAGCGGCACCGCCGCTATTACGCTCGCCGATCTGCGCCGGATCATCGTGCCGGAATCCTACCGCGCGTCAGAAGAGAAGGTGGCGCGCGACACCGATGATCTCGACGCCCGGCTGGCGCTGTGGCGCGCCGAGGGTCGCCGGATCGGCTTCACCAACGGCTGTTTCGACATTCTGCATCCGGGGCACATCAAGGTCCTGACCGCAGCGCGCGCCGCCTGCGACCGGCTGATCGTGGGGCTCAACAGCGATGCCTCGGTGAAGCGCCTGAAGGGCGCGTCGCGGCCGCTACAGAAGGAACTGGCCCGCGCCGAGGTGCTGGCCGCGCTGGAAGCTGTCGACTGCGTCGTGATCTTCGGCGAGGATACCCCGCTCGATCTGATCGCCCGCGTTCAGCCGCGGGTTCTGGTCAAGGGCGGCGACTACACCCGCGAGCAGGTGGTCGGCCACGACATCGTGGAGGCGCTCGGCGGCGAGGTTCTGCTAGTGGATGTCATGCCCGGCTTCAGCACCACTTCGCTGGTGAAGCGGGCCGGCAACGCAGTGGCGTGAGGGGATCGGCAGGCATGGTTCGCATTCCCAAATTGTCGCGGCGCAATGGGCTGATCGCGGCACACGACGTTCTCGCCACCGCCGCGGCGCTGATCGGCAGCTTCTACATCCGCTTCGAGGGCGAGCAGCTCAACGAACGGCTGCCGGTGCTGTGGCAGATCCTGCCGTACTTCCTGGTGCTCAGCCTGGTCGTCTGCTTCCTGTTCAAGCTGACGACGACGAAGTGGCGGTTCTTCTCGCTGCCGGACGCCCTCAACGTGCTGCGGGTGTCGTCCGGCTTAGCGCTGGCGATGGTCGCGCTCGATTATCTGTTCGTGTCGCCGAACGTCTATGGCGCCTTCTTCTTCGGCAAGACCACCATCGTTCTGTACTGGTTTCTGCAGATCGCGTTTCTGGCCGCGCCGCGAATGGCGTACCGCTACTACCGCTACAGTCGGGTCAAGCGCAGCGCGCGGGTCGACGCCTCGCTGGCGCTTCTGATCGGCCGCGCCGCGGACGTCGAGGTGCTATTGCGCGGCATTGAAAGCGGCGCGATCAAGCGGCTGTGGCCCGTCGGCGTGCTGTCGCCGTCGCCGGCCGATCGCGGCCAGCTGATCCGCAATATTCCGGTGCTGGGCAGCCTGGACGATTTCGACGACGTGGTGACCGACTTCAAGGCGCGCGGCCAGCCGATCGCCCGCATCGTGATGTCGCCCTCGGCGCTCGATGCCGACGCCCGGCCCGACGCCATCCTGACCCGGGCGCGCCGGCGCGGGCTCGCCGTGAGCCGGCTGCCGTCACTGGACAGCGGCGAGATTCCGCGTCTGGCCGCCGTCGCGGTCGAGGACCTGCTGCTGCGGCCGAGCGCGAGCATCGACTTCGGCAAGCTGGAATCGCTGATCCGCGGCAAGGCGGTGGTTGTCACTGGCGGCGGCGGCTCGATCGGTTCGGAAATCTGCCAGCGCGTGCTCGCCTTCGGCGCGGCGCGGCTGATGATCATGGAGAATGCCGAGCCGGCGCTCTACGCGGTGCTCGAAAGCCTGGAGGAGCAGCGCTCCGGCGCTGCGATCGAGGGCCACATCGCCGACATCCGCGACCGCGCCCGGCTGATGCGGCTGATGGCGGAATTCCGCCCCGATCTTATTTTCCACGCCGCGGCGCTCAAGCACGTCCCGATCCTGGAGCGGGACTGGAGCGAAGGCGTCAAGACCAACATTTTCGGCTCGGTCAATGTCGCCGACGCCGCGCTTGCGGCCGGCGCCTCGGCGATGGTGATGATCTCGACCGACAAGGCGATCGAGCCGGTGTCGATGCTGGGGCTGACCAAGCGCTTCGCCGAGATGTACTGCCAGGCGCTGGATCGCGAAGGCACCGCAAAGGCCGGCGCGCCGATGCGGCTGATCTCGGTCCGGTTCGGCAACGTGCTGGCGTCGAATGGCTCGGTGGTGCCGAAGTTCAAGGCGCAGATCGAGGCCGGCGGCCCGGTCACCGTGACGCATCCGGACATGGTGCGCTATTTCATGACCATCCGCGAAGCCTGCGACCTTGTCGTCACCGCAGCGACGCATGCGATGAACGCGCAGCATTCCGACGCGTCGGTCTACGTGCTCAGCATGGGCCAGCCGGTGAAGATCGTCGATCTCGCCGACCGCATGATCCGGCTGTCGGGCCTGCAGCCCGGCTACGACATCGACATCGTGTTCACCGGCGTGCGGCCCGGTGAGCGGCTCAACGAAATCCTGTTTGCGGCGCAGGAGCCGACCAGCGAGATCGGCATCGCCGGCATCGTCGCGGCCCGGCCGAACGAATTGCCGCTGGGAACGCTGAAGACCTGGCTGACGATGTTACGCACGGCGATCGATGCCGACCAGCACGCCGTCGCGGTGGCGATCCTGAAGGATGCGGTGCCGGAATATCAGGCCAACGTGGGATAGGGCGATTTTTCTTAGTAGGGTGGGCAAAGTCCGGCTGCGCAACGCGCAGCGGGACGTGCCCACCACCGCGACCACGGGAAGAGCGTGGGCACAGCGCAAGCGCGCCTTTGCCACCCTACGAATTACGTCGCGTCGAGAACGCGCGCAGCACAAAAGCGACGGCGGCAGCGCCAAGCATCAGTAGTGTAACGTCGGCAGTCGTCGATCTCAGATAAACCGAAATAGCCGCCAGCGCTGCCAGCCCGATGTTGAGCACGAATACCCTGCGCACGACCTCAATAACCTTGAAGCCGTTGTCGGTGGCGCGCTGGTAGAAATGCGAGCGATGCGCCTCCCACACCGCTTCGCGCTTTCCCAGCCGGCGCAGCAGCGTCACGGTGGCGTCGGCCAGATAGTACAGCGGCAGCAGGATCGCCGCGGCGAGATGCTGGGCATAGGCCAGTTCGACGAAACACCACGCCAGCAACAGGCCGATCGGTAGGCTGCCGACGTCGCCAAGGAAGATTCTCGCGACCGGCCGGTTGAACGGCGCGAAACCGAGCATGGCGCCGCAGAGCGCCGTGGCCAGCAGCGCCGTCGATGGCGCCAGTTCGCCGGCGAGGCCAAACAGCGCCAACGCAGCGGTGATCGGGATCACCTCGGCCACCGTGATCCAGTCGAGCCCGTCCATGAAATTGACGAGATTGACGAACCACAGCCCGGCGACCAGCAGCACGGCGCGTTCGATCCACAGCGGGCAGCCCGGCACGACCTGCAGGTGGGCGGGGATCGCGTATAGCACCGCGCCTACGGTCAGCGCCTGCAACACCAGCCGCGGCGCGACCGGAATGGGGCGGAGGTCATCGACGGCGCCGATCCCGGCCATGAACACGGTGGCCACGAACACCACCCACAGCGAAGGCGGGGAGGCGGCCACACCGCAGGCGACGGCCAGCCCGCCCACCAGAAGCGCCGACGCCACCACGGCGATGCCGCCGCCCTGCGGGGTCGGGACCTTGTGCGACGACCGCGCATTCGGCCGAGCCAGGGCATAGCGCACCAGCAGCGGGCGGATGGCGGCGACGATCGACGCCGAAAGCAGGACGGCCGCGATCAGGGTGCCGAGGGTGGCGACGAGTTGAAACGACATCGGGATGCAACGCGGGGACAAATTGAACAGAATTCGGTCGAAACCGGGCGGAGGGCCTTATTATCGCGTTTTGACGAGATAGCCACCGCCGCCTTGCGGCTGTCGCAATGCCAACACCTCCGCCCGCTAGCTGTTGCGGCACCGTCCATGACGCGGCTAAAAGACCAAGGTTGCGTCGATGTATAATGCATTTGAAATTGGCTGGGGACACGATGTCTGAGCAACCCATTCTGGTTACCGGCGCCGCAGGCTTCATTGGTTTTCATGTCGCCAGGCAGTTGCTGGCCGAAGGCCACAGCATTGTCGGCCTCGACAGCCTCAACGACTATTACGACCCCGCGCTGAAGGAGGCGCGGCTGCAGCTGTTGCAGGACCATCCCAAATTTGAATTCGTCAAGGCCAACCTGGCCGACCGCCCGGCGATGACGTCGCTGTTTGCGCAGTACAGGTTCCCCGTCGTGATCCATCTCGCCGCGCAGGCCGGGGTTCGCTACTCCATCGAACAGCCGCATGCCTATGCCGACGCCAATCTCGAAGGTTTTCTCAATGTGCTCGAGGGATGCCGGCACCAGGGGTGCAAGCATCTGATCTACGCGTCGTCATCGTCGGTCTACGGCGCCAACAAGAAGAAACCGTTCTCGGTCAGCGACCGCGTCGACCACCCGGTCAGCCTGTATGCCGCGACCAAGAAGGCCAACGAGCTGATGGCGCATTCCTACAGCCATCTGTACCGGCTGCCGACCACCGGCCTGCGCTTCTTCACGGTCTATGGACCGTGGGGCCGACCGGACATGGCGATCTATTTGTTTACCAAGGCGATCCTCGAAGGCGTGCCAATCAAGCTGTTCAATCACGGCAAGATGCGCCGTGATTTCACCTATGTGGACGACGTCGCCGGTGTCATCGGCCGGCTTCTCGGCCATATCCCTGAAGGCAGCGACGACAGCGCGCCGGCGCGGATCTACAACGTCGGTAACCACAAGCCGGAAGACCTTTTGCATGTGGTGACAGTTCTTGAGAAAGAACTGGGTCGCGAAGCCGTCAAGACCATGCTGCCGATGCAGCCGGGGGACGTGCCCGAGACATTTGCCGACGTCGACGACCTGATGCGCGACGTCGGATTTAAGCCGGACACCTCGATCGAGGACGGCATCCGGCATTTCGTTTCGTGGTACCGCGGCCATTACGGCATCTGATAGCAAGGGTCTGGTTGATTCATGAGCAAGCGCATCATTCCATTGATCATGTGCGGCGGCGCCGGGACACGGCTGTGGCCGTCGTCGCGCGAGGGGCGTCCGAAGCAGTTCCTGCCGCTGTTCGGGCCGCGCTCGACGTTTCAGGATACGATGCTGCGCGTATCGGACGCAGCGTTGTTCGACCGGCCCATCGTCATCACCAGCGCTGCCTATCGCTTCATGGTGCGCGAGCAGCTCGCCGACATCGGGCTTGACGCCGATGTGCTGCTGGAGCCGATGCGCCGCGATTCCGGCCCGGCCATCGCCGCCGGCGCCGCCTTCGCCCAGACCCGTGACAATGAGGCTGTGGTGCTGGCGCTGGCTGCCGACCACGTAGTCACGGATATCCCGGCCTTTGTCGCCGCGTGCCGCGAGGGGCTCGTGGCTGCCGACGCGGGCCATATCGTGACGTTCGGCGTCAAGCCGGAGCGCCCCGCGACGGAATACGGCTATATCTCGCCGGGCAAGCTGATTGCCGGCGAAGTGCACACGGTGGCGAAATTCGTCGAGAAGCCGGACCTGGCGACCGCCGCGGGCTACATCGAGGCGGGCTATCTCTGGAACAGCGGCAACTTCATGTTCCGCGCCGCGATGCTGCTCGACGAATACGCCCGTGTCGATGCCGACAGCGTGCAGACGATTGCGGACGCCGTTGCCAAAGCCGGCCGCGACCTTGGTTTCGTCACGCTGGATGCAGAAGCTTTTGCCAAGGCGCGGTCGATCTCGATCGATTACGCGGTGATGGAAAAGACCTCGCACGCCGCGGTGGTTCCGGTGGCCTGCGGCTGGTCCGATGTCGGCTCCTGGCTGGCGGTGTGGGAATTGTCGGAAAAGGACAAGCAAGGCAACGCGGCCCAAGGCACTGCAGTGTTCGAGGATTCGCGCAACTGCAACGTCGCCACCGACGGCGTCGTGGTGGCGCTGGAGGGTGTGGACGATCTGGTGGTGGTGGCGACGCAGGACGCGGTTCTGGTGTCGCGGCAGAAGGACGCCAATGGGTTGAAGCGGCTGGTGGCGAAGCTGAAGATCGCGGCGCCAAAGGTCACCGAGGATCATCTCAAGGTCCACCGCCCCTGGGGGTCCATTCAGTCGCTGGAAGACGGCGAACGCTATCAGGTCAAGCGTCTCGTGGTGCGACCGGGCGAGCGGCTGTCGCTTCAGATGCACCACCATCGCTCCGAGCACTGGATCGTGGTTCGCGGCACCGCCAAGGTGACGGTCAACGACCTCGTTAAGATCGTCCACGAGAACGAGTCCGTCTACATCCCGCTCGGCGCTACCCACCGGCTGGAAAATCCCGGCAAGATCCAGCTGGAACTGATCGAAGTGCAGACCGGCAGCTACCTCGGCGAGGACGATATCGTCCGGATCGAGGACGACTATCGGCGGAGCTAGCCGGGAACTATGGAGGTAGCGCGTTCGGCTAATTGCGGATTCAAAAGATGCCCGCTAGGCTCGTTTTTAAATTGCGCGTAAACGAGTATTTCCGAATTCCCGTCGATGATTAAATCCGGCGACATGGTGAACGATCGGGCCCGCGCATTGAGATGATAGTTTTTTGTTTTCTATCTGGATCGAAGCTGTTTGGCACGCTCCGACCCAGCTCAGTTCGATGCGCGACAAGCAGATCATTATCCCTTTTTAAGTGGCATTGCATTGGCCAGACCATTTCAGATTTTCGCGCTTGAGATCGACGGCAGACCCGCGCTAACTTTCGCTGCGGCCAACCTCGCGGAAGCCGATGCTATTTGTATGGATCCGCATCTGAGGTCGGATCTTTGCGGTCTGACGTCTGCCGGCGCACCCGTTTGCAGCGCCAACTCGACATTGTCGGCACGGGCTGCCGATCAGCGTGAAATTGCCGCCTTCGAGCATGCCGTCAGCCGCTCACCGGTCTCCGACGAGCCGACGATGGCGTTCCTGATCAAAGTAGACGGCGTCGTGGTGGTCACCATCGATCCTTGAGCGCGCGGTTGCGACGGGAGCTCCCTTGCTGACAGGCCTCTCATCAGTGCCAAATTGGGGACGGCGCCTGCTTTGAACCGGCGGCGCGGCTTCACCGGTCAACGTGATGTTTGGCGACGCCATTTCGCTGCCGGCGGCGACAGCATTCAGGCGACAGTCCCTGGGCACCGTTCCATGCCCGCCAATTCCCTGTAATTCTTTGAATCAAAACGTGTTTGGATGAAATTTTGGCGCCATCGCCACAATTGTGGCACCGTGCTAGGAGAACCCACGCGCTGAATGGCGCTTCTATTCGGGGTTTGACTGATGGCTTCCAAGACCGGCGACAAGCTTTCTGACACAGGTTCCAAGACCGGCATGGGCGCGGACCGCGTGCTGCGCGTCGGCGTCGTCGGCGCCGGCGTAATGGGCACCAACCACGGCCGCGTCATGGCCGGACTGCCCGGCATCGAGCTGGTCGGCATCGTCGACCCCCTGCCGGAACATCGCGCCCGCGCCGTTCAGCTAATCGGCTGCCCGACCTTTACGGATCTCGATTCGCTGATCGCCACAGGCGTCGATGCGGTGACGATCGCAGCTCCCACCCATCTGCATCATCAGGTCGCGCTGGCCTGCATCGCCCGCGGCATTCACGTCCTGGTCGAGAAGCCGATCGCCTCCACCGTCCAGGAGGGCCGCGACATTGTCGGGGCCGCGCGGGCCGCCGGCGTCACGCTGATGGTCGGCCATGTCGAGCGCTTCAACCCGGCGGTGGCCGCCATCAAGCAGGCCATCAAGGATGAGGACATCCTCTCCATCGCCATCACCCGGGTCGGCCCGTTTCCGCCGCGGATGTCCGATGTCGGCGTGGTCATCGATCTCGCCGTGCACGATATCGACCTGATCCGCTGGTTCACCGAATCCGACATCGTCGATGTGCAGTCGCAGCTCGCCAACGCCGTCGCCGATCGCGAGGACATCGCGCTGTTGCAGTTCCGCACCGCCTCCGGCGTGCTGGCGCATATCAACACCAACTGGCTGACGCCGTTCAAGGCGCGCACCGTCACGGTGGCGACCCGCGGCAAATATGTGATGGGCGATCTGCTGACTCGCCAAGTCACCGAATGTTTCGGCTTCCAGACCGACGGCAGCTATTCGATGCGCCATCTGCCGGTCGGACAGGACGAGCCGCTGCGCGCCGAACTGCTGGCGTTTCTCTCCGCCGTCCGCACCGGCAGCATGCCTGCGGTGACCGGCGAGCAGGGCGTCGCCTCCCTGGAGATCGCGATCCAGTGTCTGGAAGCACCGAAGAAGCCCGCCGCCAGCGCCGCCCGTCCGGCGCCGCGCAAAGTGGTCGGCTGACGCCATTCCATCCGGCGCGTGCGCGCGCCGCCGTTTCACACCACGTTCTGCAAGGCCGCCTTATGAACCAGCACACGCGCATCGATCCCGTTCCCTTCATCGATATCGGCGCGCAGCGCCGTCGTCTCGGCCAGTCGATCGACGATGCCGTGGGCCGCGTGCTCGACCATTGCCAGTTCATCAACGGCCCTGAAGTCACGCAGCTCGAAGCCGCGCTGGCCGCTTACAGCGGCGCCAAGCATGTCATCAGCTGCGCCAGCGGCACCGATGCGCTGCTGATGGTGCTGATGGCCAAAAAGGTCGGCCCGGGCGATGCGGTGTTCTGCCCGTCCTTCACCTTCTGCGCCACCGGCGAGGCCGTGGCCCTGACTGGCGCTTCGCCGGTGTTCGTGGATGTCGACGAAGCCACCTACAACATGGACATCGCTTCGCTGAAATCAGCCATCGTCACCGCGAAAGCGCGCGGCCTGACACCGAGGGCAATTATTCCGGTCGATCTGTTCGGCCAGCCCGCCGACCACGATGCGATTGCCGCCGTCGCCGAGGAAGAGGGACTGTTCGTGCTCGACGACGCCGCCCAGGCGTTCGGGGCCAAATACAAGGGCAAGCGTCTCGGTACGTCGGCGCTGGCCACCGCCACCAGCTTCTTCCCGGCCAAGCCGCTCGGCTGCTTCGGCGACGGCGGCGCCATCTTCACCGACGACGATCAGCTCGCCGACGACCTGCGCAGCATCCGCGTTCACGGCCAGGGCTCCGACAAATACGACAATGTCCGCCTCGGCCTCACCGGCCGTCTCGACACCATCCAGGCCGCGGTGCTGCTGGAGAAGCTGAAGATTTTCGACGACGAGATCGCCGCCCGCAACAAGGTGGCGGAGCGCTACGCGCGCAGCCTTGGCAATATCGTCACCGTACCGCGCGTGACGCCCGGCAATGAATCGATCTGGGCCTGCTACACCATCCGCCTCCCGAAAGGTACCGACCGCGACGCCTTCGCCGCGTCGTTGAAGGCACAGGGCGTGCCGACCGCGATCTATTACGTCAAGTCGATGCACATGCAGACCGCCTACAGCCAGTACCCCGTCGCCGACGGCGGCCTGCCGGTGTGCGAGGCGCTGTCGTCCGACGTCATCAGCCTGCCGGTGCATGCCTATCTCGACGAGCCGACCCAGGAGCGGGTGATCAAGGCCGTGCGCGACGCGCTGGCGTAATTTGGGTCTCTTGCTCCGGACGCAATGCAATACGAAGTATTGCTTTGCGGAGCCGGGGCCTTACCAAGCTCGAAGTTCGTGACGATTCCGGATCTGCACAGCGGCATGGCGGCGATGCAAGTGCATCGCCTGAGAGTGCCGCAGCGCGTCCGGGAAACGAGACCTCGTTTCGATTTCCCCCAAATCCCCATTTGGCCTGTGCGTCCCATGCTGTAGAAGCAGCCGATGCTTCGACGTATTTTCACCGTAGGCGGATACACGCTGCTGTCGCGGATCACCGGATTCGCGCGCGACATCATGCTCGCCGCGATTCTTGGCGCGGGCCCGGTCGCCGATGCCTTTTTCGTGGCATTGCGGCTGCCCAACCATTTCCGCGCCATCTTCGCCGAGGGTGCCTTC
>NZ_JAQGJD010000171.1 GCF_028290785.1 Tardiphaga sp.
GCGTCGGTCAGCGTGGTCGCCGGCTGATCGACCGCGGGTGTTTCCACCGACAAGATGGCGGCCGGCGTTGACGCGGCGATCTCGGGAGCCGGTGCGGGCGGCGCGGCGGCCACCGGCGCCAAAGCGACGGTCGTCGGCGTCTCCAGCTTCGTCGGCTCCGGCTTCGCAACTTCGGCCGGCGTACTTTCCGGTGCCGGCGGAGCCGCCCCAAGGGCGGCCTGCCTGTCGGGCTCGGTGGTGGGTTGAGCCTCCACCGGAGCAACGGAGGTCGGCAGCGGCTCTGGCGGAGCGTCCGTGGTGGTTTCAGCCGCAGATACGGGGGCTCTTGTCTCGGGGGGCTCGAATCGCAGCATCGCCAGCGTCGGCGGCGCCTCGGGCTGCTGCTGTGGGAACATCGACTGCGGTGCCGCGCGCCGCACCGGCAGGCTGGCGAACTCTTCATGGGCCGAGCGCAGCAGCGAGGCAGCGCCCAGGCCGAACACAAGCATGGCGATCGAGAGCACGACGGCCCCGACCAGAAAACGGAAACCCGGAAGCATGAATTGGTATTCCGCCTTCGCGGGATGCGCGAAGGCCCTTGAGCCATCGGGGACGCGGTGACAACACTGGGATCGGCCTGTTTCGCGGCGGCACCCCGTATTCGGATTGTCGCGAATCAGCCAGCGCAAGGATAACGCAACACCCCGGAACCGTTTGTTAAAATTTCATTGGCACATCAGACGGCGCGCAATCGGGCAATCCTTGCCGGATGGTGAGACAAGTTGGCCACTTTCGGCCCCGATCTGGCGAATATGACCGAACGGGGCCGCATTTTACGGGATTTGTCTTGAATGCGCCGTGATCCTGCGCGATCTCACGTTAACGATCCGGTGTCGGCTTGGATTTATACAAGGGCCATGATGATCAAGCATGTTCTAACGATTTTCGCGACCGTGGCAGTCAGTGCCGCGGCTCCTTCGTTCGCTCTGGCGCAGGGCTATCCTGCCGCCTCACAGAACGGCTATTCGATCGCGCCGGATCCGTCCTATCCGCCCGGCGGGTATCCGGCCGATACGCGTTCGCGCCGCGCGATGGACGCCATGCCGGATTTCGACGCGCTGGACGAGGACGATGCCCCGGCACCGCGCGGCCGTGCTGGCGTCGGATTGCCCGCGCCTGGTCCGGTGATATCGCCGGATGATCCGCGCTACGGCCGCCCTGCCGGCGCCCCCGTCTATTCCGACCGCGCCGCGCCGCAGGGCCCGGTGATGTCGCCCGACGATCCGCGCTATGGCCGCCCGATGGGTCCGCCGCCGGTGATCTATTCCGATCGCACCCCCGACGACGGCCGCGGCCTGCGCCCGCCGGAGCCGCTGGGCGCCCCTGTGACCGGTTCGGTGCAGCCTCAGTCGCAGGGCCCCGATGGCCGCGCTGCCTCGCTGTCCGCGCTGCCGCCGGAAGAACAGCCCGAGAGCGGTCCGGCCCAGTTGCCGCCGAACCTGCGCCGCCAGGAAGTGTCGTTCGTCACCAAGGAGCCACCCGGCACCATCGTGGTCG
Organism: Tardiphaga sp.; assembly: GCF_028290785.1. GTDB lineage: Bacteria > Pseudomonadota > Alphaproteobacteria > Rhizobiales > Xanthobacteraceae > Tardiphaga. Next base: position 1,537 of record NZ_JAQGJD010000171.1, read on the forward strand.
ATACCCCCAACACGTACCTCTATTACGTGCTCGGCAATAACCGCGCGATGCGCTATGGCGTCCGCGTCGGCCGGGATGGTTTCACCTGGACCGGCGTGCAGAAGATCACACGCAAGGCGGAATGGCCGGATTGGCATCCGCCGACCGAGATGATCGAGCGCCAGCCCTATCTGCCGCGCTTCATGGCGGGCGGCCCCGGCAATCCGCTTGGCGCGCGCGCCATGTATCTGGGTTCGACGGTGTTCCGCATCCACGGCACCAACCAGCCATCGACCATCGGCAAGTTCGTCTCGTCGGGTTGCATCGGCATGGTCAATGAGGACGTCTCGGATCTGTTCGAGCGCGCCAAAGTCGGCACCCGCGTCGTCGTGCTTCCCGGTGGCAAGCCGCCGATCCCGACCACCACGGCTTCCGCGGCGCCGATCCCCGGCCCGAACGCCGGCAACCTGCCGCCGGCGCCGCTGGCCGGCACGCAGCCGAGCTCGGTGCAGCCGCTGCCCGCGCCGGTGACGATCCGCTAAACATCTCACTGAATGAAAAAGGGCGCCGCGTTTAACGTGGCGCCCTTTTTCATTGGATGCCAGTCAGCCCAGCCGGCGCAGCGGCTCACCCTTCAGCCAGCCTTCGATGCCCTCGATCGTCTCACGGAAAATCCGGCGGTAGTTTTCCGCGGTGACGTAACCGAGGTGCGGGGTGATCACGACGTTGTCGAGTTTTCGCAACGGGCTGTCCTGCGGCAGCGGTTCGTGGGAGTAGGTGTCCAGCCCGGCTCCGGCGATCTTCCTGGCCTGCAGGACCTCCAGCAGCGCCGCCTCATCGACGATCGGACCGCGCGCGGTGTTGATCAGGTAGGCAGTCGGCTTCATGCGGGCGAGATCGTCGCGTCCGACCAGCCCGCGCGAGCGGTCGCTCAGCACCAGATGGATGGTGATGATATCGGCGTTGGCGAACAGCTCTTCCTTGCTGGCGTAAGTGACGCCGGCTTTCTCGCAGGTTTCCGGGGTGAGGTTGCTGCTCCAGGCAATGGTCTTCATGCCCATGGCGCGGGCGATGCCGGCGACCTGGCTGCCGAGCTTGCCGAGGCCGACGATGCCCATCGTCTTGCCCTCGACGTCTTCGCCCACGGTGACCTGCCAGGATTCGCCGGCCTTCATCCGGGCGTTCTCGAAGCCGATTTTTCGCGTCAGTTCCAGCATCAGCCCGATGGTCAGGCCGGCGGTGGGATTGCCGACCATGGCGGTACCGCACACAACGACGTCGTGCGCCTTGGCGGCTTCCAGATCGATCGCGGCATTGCGCATCCCCGAGGTGATCAGCAGCTTCAGCTTCGGCAGCGCCTCGAACACCGCGCGGGGAAACGCCGTGCGTTCGCGCATCGCGCAGACGATTTCGAAGTCCTTGAGGGCGGCGATGGCGGCGTCGTTCGAGCCGAACGGCGTGTCGAACACCGTGATGTCGATGCGATCCGCGAGCGGGCTCCAGTCGGCCAGTTGCATCGCCACGTTCTGGTAGTCGTCGAGAATTGCACAGCGCAGCCGCGTCATAAGATCGTCCATCCGGTGTGATGATGACGGCAGGATACCGTCGGGGATGGCCGTATGGTTACGCGCAATACCGGCGCACGCAAGCCGTCAACTGCACCGGAGAACGCCGATCAGGCTACTGTGAGAGAGTGGTGCGCGCAGCGCGCTTGGCGGCGCAAGCGGGGCCGGGGCCGCGCATGTAATGCCGTTCCGGCCGGTAGGGATCGAAGGCGGCGACGAAGAACTGGCGCCAGAATGCCCTGATTTCATCCAGCAGGCCGGAGGGCGCGTTGGTGTGGGGGAGGGTGGAGGAAGTTCCTGATGCAAGGGTCGTCATATTAGGCTCCGCCTAGCTGCACGCGACTTCTGTCGCATGAGGGCTGAATCGCCCTGCAGCCAACCTCGGCCGGAGTCGTTAAAAAGTGGTTTGAATCGTCATAACCCGCGGCTTCCACTGCCGTCATTCTTACTAAAATCCTAACGGCCGGTTGCCCTTTGGGGGCCGCGCCGCTACATCAGCGGCAACCCAATTCTCGCTTGCGACAGCTTCAAGGATCACGATGGCTCGCCAGTTCGTCTACTTTATGCAGGGCCTGACCAAGGCCTATCCGACCCGCAAGGTGCTGGATAACGTCCATCTGTCGTTCTACCCGGATGCCAAGATCGGCGTGCTCGGCGTCAACGGCTCCGGTAAATCGACCCTGTTGAAGATCATGGCGGGGCTCGACAAGGAATACACCGGCGAGGCTTGGGTCGCGCAGGGCGCCCGCGTCGGCTACCTCGAACAGGAACCGCAGCTCGATGCCGCGCTGACGGTGCGCCAGAACGTCATGCTCGGCGTCGCCAAGCAGCAGGCGATCCTCGATCGCTACAACGAACTGGCGATGAACTACTCGGAAGAGACCGCCGATGAGATGACCAAGCTGCAGGACGAGATCGAGGCACAAGGTCTGTGGGATCTCGACAGCAAGGTCGATCAGGCGATGGACGCGCTGCGCTGCCCGCCTGACGATTCCGACGTGACAAAACTGTCGGGCGGCGAGCGCCGCCGCGTAGCGCTGTGCAAGCTGCTCCTGGACCAGCCCGACCTACTACTGCTCGACGAGCCGACCAACCATCTCGACGCGGAATCGGTGTCGTGGCTGGAAGGCCATCTGCGCGCCTATCCGGGCGCGATCCTGATCGTCACCCATGACCGGTATTTTCTGGACAACGTCACGTCGTGGATCCTCGAGCTCGACCGCGGCAAGGGCATTCCCTACGAGGGCAACTACTCGCAGTGGCTGGTGCAGAAGCAGAAGCGGTTGGCGCAGGAAGGCCGCGAGGACGCGGCCCATCAGAAGACGCTGGAACGCGAGCAGGAATGGATTGCCTCCTCGCCAAAGGCGCGTCAGGCCAAATCCAAGGCGCGCTACCAGCGCTATGACGAGTTGCTCAAGAAGGCCGGCGACCGCCAGGTGCAGGGCGCGCAGATCACGATTCCTGTGGCCGAGCGTCTCGGCGACAACGTGGTCGACTTCGAAAATCTCACCAAGGGGTTTGGCGATCGCGTGCTGATCGACAACCTCACCTTCAAGCTGCCGCCCGGCGGCATCGTCGGCGTGATCGGCGCCAACGGCGCCGGCAAGACGACCTTGTTCCGGATGATCACCAAGCAGGAAACGCCCGACGCCGGCACCATCACGGTCGGTGAGACCGTGCATCTTGGCTACGTCGATCAGTCCCGCGATGCGCTCGACGGCAAGAAGACCGTGTGGGAGGAAATCTCGGGGAATAACGAGTTGATCCTGCTCGGCAAGCGTGAAGTCAATTCGCGCGGCTACTGTTCGACGTTCAACTTCAAGGGCGGCGACCAGCAGAAGAAGGTCGGTTCGCTGTCCGGCGGTGAGCGCAACCGCGTGCATCTCGCCAAGATGCTGAAGTCCGGCGCCAACGTCCTGCTGCTCGACGAGCCGACCAACGATCTCGACGTCGATACGCTTCGCGCGCTGGAAGAAGCGCTGGAAGATTTCGCCGGCTGCGCCGTCATCATCAGCCATGACCGCTGGTTCCTCGATCGCATCGCGACACATATCCTGGCTTTCGAAGGCGACAGCCATGTCGAATGGTTCGAGGGCAACTTCCAGGACTACGAGAAAGACAAGATGCGCCGCCTCGGCCACGACTCCATCGTGCCGCATCGCATGAAGTACAAGAAGCTGACGCGCTAACGGCGCGTCAGGCCGGCGCGATCAGTTCGACGTCAGGAAAATGCGTGCGGTAACGCGCCGTATCACGCGTCAGGATCGGAACTTGCGCGACAGCAGCGTGAGCTCCGATAAAGAAATCTGCGAGAATGCTGGTCCGGGTGCCACCTGAGCGGCGATAGTTGCTGAATGTCTGACCTGCTACATGCAGAGCTGACCTGGGCATCCACTCTAAATCAAGGTCAAGGCTCGCGACCACTTCGTCCAATGCTGGCTGCGTCGGGTAGCGGCCGGCAAGTTCAGCATAGACGATTTCGTTGATCAGAAGTCGCCCGTGCCGCGATTGCTGTCGCAGTGCAGACGCCGACCACAATTGCCAACTTTGATTGGTCGATAAGATATCGATCAGTATATTTGTATCGACCAGAGTCATTTTTTGTAGTCGTCCGCGGGATCGCCTCGCAGTTCAAGCATGATCTCATCCGTTGTGGCGCCGGTGATCGGGTATCGCTTTGCAATTGCCTGCAACCTCTTCAGGTATTCCGCTTCCGAGTCGGACTTCCCGATAAAGATGCCGCCCGACGCGGTGTTGCGGACCACGACCTTGTCTCCCGGTTTGATCCCGGCGGCCTCGCGGATTTTTTTGGGGAGCGTAACCTGACCCTTGCTCGTCACAGTGGTGGCCACTGATGCCTCCGGTGTTACTTTCTTTAGAAAAGTAATACCGCGGTCTGCCGCGGTCAAGAATGCTATGGCGCTCGCTATCATCGTCTCGCGCCGGGATCGAGACGGCTCGATTCCCGCCCGCAGCCCCCGCCGCCGCTGCGTCCTGAGCTAAATCCGTCTTGCTCTGTCCGCTGCGCTGGAATACCTGCTTCGGGGGCAATACGACGATTCAACGGGACCGCACCGATGGCCGACTGGAACGCCCAGCAATATCTGAAATTCGAGGACGAACGAACCCGGCCGGCGCGCGACCTGCTGGCGCAAATCCCGCTGGCCGAGGCGAGCAAGGTGGTAGATATCGGCTGTGGGCCGGGCAACTCCACCGAGCTGCTGGTGAAGCGCTGGCCGCACGCCTCGGTGATTGGCGTCGATACCTCCGCGGACATGCTGCGGCAGGCCCGCGAGCGGCTGCCGGGGCATACTTTTATCGAGGCCAACATCGCGCATTGGGCGCCGCCGGCAGGGACCGACGTGATGTTTGCGAATGCCATCTTCCAGTGGGTGCCGGATCATCTCAAGCACCTGAAGCGGCTGGTCGGCGCGCTGCCCTCAGGCGGCGTGCTCGCGATCCAGATGCCCGACAATCTGGACGAGCCCTCGCATATCCTGATGCGCGATGTGGCCTATCTCGAGCCGTGGCGCAAGCAACTGGCGAAGGCCGCCGAACTGCGCGACTCGCTGCCGAAGCCGGGCGCCTATTATGACGCGCTCAAGCCGCTGTGTACGCGGCTGGAGATCTGGCACACGATCTACAACCACGTGCTCGACGATGCCGCCTCGGTCGTGGAATGGGTCAAGGGCACCGGGCTGCGGCCGTTCGTCGATCCGCTGGAGCCGCCGGAGCGCAAGGCCTATCTCGCCGAATACACTGCGCGCATCGCGGCCACCTACCTGCCGCAGGCCGATGGCAAGGTGTTGCTGCGGTTTCCCCGGATTTTCATCGTCGCGGTGAAATAGCCGATGCGGCGAGTTGCCGCGCAGCACGACATCATGGCGTCCCGATCGCTTCGATATAACGACGCTCTGCAATCGCGCCGCGATTCTGTTTAGCGAGTGTTACCGATGTCCATTACGCCTAAAACGCCCGTGCTGCCGAAGGGCTTGTCGCTGCGCCCGATCCCGATGCTGATCTTCGGCTCGCGCTGGCTGCAGTTGCCGCTCTATATCGGCCTGATCGTCGCCCAGGGCGTCTATGTCGTGCTGTTCCTGAAGGAGCTGTGGCATCTGTTTGCCCACGCGTTCGATTTCAGCGAACAGCAGATCATGCTGGCGGTGCTCGGCCTGATCGATGTGGTTATGATTTCCAACCTGCTGGTGATGGTCATCGTCGGCGGTTACGAGACCTTCGTGTCGCGCCTCAACCTGCAGGGCCACCCCGACGAGCCGGAATGGCTCAGCCACGTCAATGCCAGCGTACTGAAGATCAAGCTGGCGATGGCCATCATCGGCATCTCCTCGATCCACCTGCTGCGCACCTTCATCGAGGCCGGCGGGCTGGGCTCCGCGCGTGCCGGCAACTACACCGAGACCGGCGTGATGTGGCAGACCATCATCCACACCGTGTTCATTCTGTCGGCGATCGGCATTGCCTACGTCGACCGGTTGTCGAACCTCGCCACCGAAGAGGCGCGGCGGCAGACCAGTCACGAGCAGGCCAACGGCAAAGGCGAGCATCACTAGGCCTACCGATGTCTGATAGGAGCGTTCAGCCGATCTTTTCTGCGAGCCACATCTTGATCAGCGACTGATAGGGGACATCGCGCTTGTTGGCGGCGATTTTGATCTGCTCCAGCAAGCCGGACGGAAGCCTTATCGAAATCGCGGTAGTGGAAGGTTTCAGATTCGGAAAGCGCGCAGGTGATGCCTTGCTCCAGTCGATATAGTCGGTGGAACCGTGCTTTTCCCAGAACTTTCGTTCCTCCGCCTCACTCTTGAAAACGGGAACGGGTTTAGTTTTTCTCATAGACGTTCCGCTCCTTTCGGTGCATGTCACGCGCGGAAATGACACGGATCAGGGTTTCGTTTTTTCTGAGCGTGAACGTGATGTGCAGCAGCCGATTCTGACCTGTCTTTCCCAGCGCATTTAGCCTTCGCTCAGTGCCGCTATGTTTTGCATCCTCGATGAGGATCAAGGGATCGTTGAAAAAGATACTTTCGGCTTCGGCCTGAGTAACCGCATGCTTGTCGGCGCTCTTGCGACGGTTGCCGTCATCCCAATCGAAGCCTGCGATCTGGTCAAAATCGATCATATTGTATATGCTCAATATATACACAAGGTGAGCCGCGAATGCAATATTGGTCGAGGGCCTCAATTCTCAAAATGGCGTTTTGTACGCTTGCGCTCGGCGCAACTGCGACTTGGTCCGTACCGGTCCACGCCGCCGATGCCGGCTTCACCGGTTTCGTCGCTTCGCTGTGGCCCGAGGCGCAGCAGGCCGGCGTCTCGCGAAAAACCTTTGACGACGTCACGCGCGGGCTCGAGCCCGACTATAAACTCCCCGATCTCGCACTGCCGGGCCGGCCCGCCACCGGCGCGCCGTCGCAGGCAGAATTCGTTCAGGTCCCGGCCGACTACGTGAAGGAGGCCAACATCGCCAGGCTGGCCACGGAAGGTCAGCGGCTGCTGCAGAAGCATCAGGCGACACTCACCGCCATCGAGCAGCGCTTCGTCGTGCCATCCACCATCATCCTGGCGATCTGGGGCCGCGAGACCGACTACGGCCGCTACGCGCTCCCTTATGACGGCATGCGCGTGCTGGCGACGCAGGCCTATGTCGGGCGCCGCAAGGACCAGTACCGCACCGAATTCATCGAAGCGCTCAAGCTGATCGAAAACGGAGATGTGACCCGCAAGGATTTGCGCACGTCGTGGGGCGGTGCCACCGGGCTGACCCAGTTTCTGCCGTCAGAACTGGACAAGCACGGCGTCGATATGGACGGCGACGGTCACGTCAACATCTGGACCTCGGTGCCGGATGCGCTGGCCTCCGCCGCGCAGCAGCTCAAGAACAAGGGCTGGCAGCCGGGCCTGCGCTGGGCCTATGAGGTTCGCGCGCCGGCCAATGCCGACTGCACCATGGGCGTGCCGGAAGTGACAAAGCCGATCGGCGAATGGATTCGCGCTGGCTTCGTGCCGGTGCGCGGCGACAGGCTCAGCGCCGCGGAGCAGGCGCAGCCGGCCTCGTTGCTGCAGCCGGAGGGCATCTACGGCCCGGCGTTCCTGACCACGAAGAACTACTTCGTGATCAAGGAATACAATTTCTCCGATCTCTACGTGCTGTTCGTCGGTCATCTCAGCGATCGCATGCGCAACCCGCAGCCGTTCGCGACGCCGTGGTCGGCCTCGAAGCAGTTGCGCAGCACCGACGTCGAGGCGATGCAGAAACATCTAACGCGCATCGGCCTCTACAGTGACAAGATGGACGGCAAGGCCGGCATGAAAACCCGCGCCGCGCTTGGCGCCTATCAGAAATCCGCCGGCCTCAAGGTCGATTGCTGGCCCAGCGAAACGGTGCTGCGCGCGATAGGAAGCGCGAGATAATTTTAACAAAAAACCCGGCCGCGTGAACGGCCGGGTTTTGGACTTTTCAGCCGCGCAATTCGCGCGGCTTCAATTCAAATCAATCGCAGACCTGGACCGGGCGCGAACGCCAGACGCCACGGTACTCGTCCCAGACGCGCTGGCGAACGACGCGGCATTCCGGCTCTTCCACGTAAACCGGAGCCGGAGCGTAGCCATAGGCCGGAGCCGGACGGCTGGCGGCAATCGCGCCACCGAGGAGGGCGCCGCCGATCAGACCGCCGGCAACACCAGCGGCGATACGGCCACCATCAGCCTTTGCAGCGGGCGCAACCGAAACCAGCGAGCCGGCAACCGTCGCGACGGCGAGCAAGGCGGAAATTGTCTTCTTCATCTCAGATCTCTCCAGAAGGCGCCGCAAGCGACGCGCGGTTAAGGGTGACTCACGCTGCAGTTCGAAACGACGATCTCACTTAAAAGCGCCCAATCGTCAACTCGACGTAAACGTTTAGAAGGCGTGACCCGAAAAAACGGTTTTTTCGGGCCGGTTGGAAGAGAACACCGGAAGTCTCTTTGAATTCCGGTGAGTTATACAGCAAACGCCGGCTCAGCCGCAAACCCGGACGCGGCGGATGCGCCAGCCGTAGCCGTCCCAGAAGCGCTGACGCTGCCAGAAGCAGTTGTCGTAGTAGCCGGGGCCGGCCACATAAGCGGGGCGGCCGTAATAGCCGGGACCATAGCCATAGCCATATCCAGGTCCGTAGCCATAGGCCGGGCCGTTGGCAATCGCGCCACCAAGCAGCGCGCCGCCGATCACACCGGCAGCGATTCCCGCGCCGAGTCCACGCTGCGCATGCGCCGGGGCAGGCGCCAGCGATGACATCGCCAGGGTAGCGACAGCGGCAATCGCCATCAGGGTTTTCTTCATGGCTTCACCTCTCATGCACGTTCGACAGCAGGTAGCGCTGCGTGGGGCGAAAAGTTTCACATTTCACTTGAATGATCAATGAACGGGCGCGCCCGGATCCGGCCGCAGGAGGGGCCGGGAAGCGTCCGTTGCATTGCAGATTGCAACAATCGGGCGCCCGGCCTCGGGCCGCGTCGCCTTCGAGTTACCGTCGGTAGTCGAGGCCGTCCGGTGCTGTGCGGCTTCGGCCGAGGAAACCCGCAAGCGCTTTATCTGGCAGGCTTTATTAGATTCATTCCAACCTGCAGTGCGCTCCGATCGCAGTTTGGAATTGCTTGAAAAAGGCCCTTTTCCTTTTGCATCCAGGCCAGCTCTTAAATATCGAAGGGGGGTCCTGACCTGCGAGCCCACCTTCATCCCATGATCGTTTGTTCCTGCAACGTCTTCTCCGATCACGACGTCCGAAATGCCGTGACTGGTGCGCGTCCGCCGCGCACGCCGGGTCAGGTCTATGGCTGCCTCGGCTGCAGCGCCCAGTGCGGTCGCTGTGCCCGCACGATCAAGGCGATCATGGACGAGGCGCTCGGCGCTTGCGCCAAGGCCTGCTGCTCGGGCTGCCCGCATAGCGCCGCCCACGGCGAAGCGCACGCGCACGTCTCGCTGCCTGACCTCGTGGCCATTGAAGCCGCCGCCTAAAGCTCTCCATCGCAAGCAAATTCCGTCTCGTTTTCCGCCCTCGGGGATTTCGGCCAACAGGGGTTGTTCTCTCTCACTATCTGATTTAGAACGTTTCTAAATTTGGATAAGGGGCCTGTTTGGCAGGTCTCGAGAGCAGGAGTGCATCATGAAGGGCGACCCGAAGGTCATCGATTATCTCAACAAGGGCGTGCGCAGCGAACTGACTGCCATCAGCCAGTACTGGCTGCATTTTCGCCTGTTGAACCATTGGGGTCTGCTCGAAATGGCCAAGGTCTGGCGCAAGGAATCCATCGAAGAGATGGTCCACGCCGACAAGTTCATCGACCGGATCCTGTTCCTCGACGGTTTCCCCAACCTGCAGGTGCTGGATCCGTTGCGGATCGGCCAGACCGTCAAGGAGATCATCGACGCCGACCTGGCGGCCGAGATCGGCGCCCGCACGCTTTACCAGGAAGCGGCGACCTACTGCCACAGCGTCGGCGATTACGTGTCGCGCGACCTGTTCGAGAGCCTGATGAAGGACGAGGAACACCACATCGACTTCCTCGAGACCCAGCAGCACGTCATCGAGCGGATCGGCATCGATCTGTACACCCAGAAGCACGTCGGCGGGCTCGAGAGCGAGTTCTAGTTCGGACGTTTTTGCGATGCCCGCCTCTGCGGTTGCGACGGCAGGGGCGGCATCGGACACTTGGCGAAGGCCGCATCGATGGCCGCTTCGGACCCTTCGAGCGCGTATTCCACGGCAGTTCGCCCCAGGATCATCGAGCGCAGCCGGACATATAATGCTTGCGCGCCCCGCAACTCGCTCATGAACTGCGCCAGCGCGGCCTTTTCCTCGATCACGACCATCTGCTTGCCGAGCAGAACCCGCGATTCAACGTTCTCGTGGCCCGGCCGGTCGTCGAAGCGATAACCAAGCACCGTGTCCTTGTCGTTTCCAACCTTGAAGGCGAAAGCGAAGCGGACCACCGGTTTCCCGTCCAGGCACGTCATTTGGAATGATGAGGGCTTGGGAAAGTCTTCGTTGGTGTTGGAAGCATATTCGTAGACCGAAGCGCTCGGCAGCTCCTCGCCAGTGACGCGATCGATTTGCTGTGAGATCCACCACTCGCCCGACCGGATTTCGTCGTAGTTCGTGACATAGGGGTCGCGGATGCAACCGCCCAGCACAAGCCCCGTGACGACCAAACCCACCAACGCCACACCACGCATGACGCGTTCCCCGCACCGCGGGTAGAATGCAACCTTAAGGCGCGAATGGCAAGGGCAGCAATTCCGACGGAGCTGGCCGGCTATAGCTGCTGGCGATAGGCGGCGTCGATTTCGGCCTGGCCGACCGGTTCGCCGAGCTTGGTCTGGTCATGGACCATTTCGGAAATGCTGGGCATCACCGAGCGTTTCACCTGCACCTTGGGCGACCACAGCTTGGAACGCATCAGCGCCTTGCCGCAGTGGAAGTAGGCTTCGGTGACGGTGATGCTGAGCACGGCGCGCGGTAGCTTGCCGAATTCCTCCATCGACGCCATCAGTGCGTCGTCCTTGATCAGTCGGGCGGTGCCGCTGACCCGCAGGGTGTCGTCGATCCCCGGCACGAAGAAGATCAGTTGCACGTAGCCGCTGCCGGTCAGCAGGTTCTGAAAGGTGTCGATACGGTTGTTGCCGGGGCGGTCCGGCATCTGCAGTTCGGTCGGAGAGGCGACGCGGACGAAGCCGACGCCGCCGCCGCGCGGCGAGGCATCCACTGTGCCATCGGGACCCGAACTCGCCAGCACGCAGAAGGGCGAAAGGCCGATGAATTTTGCCGAATGCACGTCGAGCGTCGGGCGCGCCTTGGCGATTACCCGCTCGTGCGGCGCAGGATAGATCGTTCGGAGGTCGTCGATGGCAATTTCGGTCACGGCTGCTCTCCGGTTCGACACCTGCGGAAAGCTATCACCTTGCTGCAGGGCGGAAAAGCCGGCTCAGGCGGCGGCTGCGGCCGGCTCGTCGATTCGCATCAAGGACGCTGCAAAGCCGACCAGCACGGCGAGCGCCAGGCACCAGAATCCGATTGTCGCATAGAGAATGGCCGCGCTGGCGCAGCCGGCGGCGAAATACAGGATAGTCATGGTCAGCTTGCCGAACCGGCTGCGGATCGCGGAGCGCTGCTCGGGAGCGGCGCCGGCGAGCAGATCGACGGCGTCGATGGTGGCCTGCGTCGTGCTGCCGGTCATCAACGTGCTCGGTGGCAACGCCGCCAGATGGACGCGCTGCAAGGCATTCTGCAGCGCCATCGCGGCGATGCCGGCAAAGCCGGTCAGCAATGCCATCGGCGTATTGACGTCAGGAAACGGCCCATAGATCACGGCGAGCAGGAAGAAGCACAGCAGCAATACGACCTTGGCCGACAACAGCACGCGCAGCACCGGAAGTTCGCGCGCGCGGAGCGCCATGCCGGCGAGGCGCGCCAACACGATCACGACAATGAATTCCGGCAGCGCCAGCACCTTGCCGATGATGCCGTGGCTGCCATGCACCAATGCCGCGCCAAGGGTAACGAAGTTGCCGGTCACATGAGCGACGAACAGCCCCTGCAGTCCGAGAAAACCGGCGGTGTCCACAAAGCCGCCATTGAAGGAAAGCAGGGCTGCGAGCGCCGCTGGGCCGCCGGGTCTCTTCATCTGAAAGATCTCTCCATGTGCGAAACGTTCACGGCCGCTCTGTAGCCAGCGCTTCGCGGTACGGCCAGTCGATCACGCCGGCGCTAAACAGCGCCCACCAGATGATCACCGGCTGAAACGCCAGCCGCGGGCCGTGGTACCACCAGCTACTGCCGATCAACGGCATCTCGATGCCGTCCAGCGCGTGCTTGAAATTCGCCGGCCAGACGCAGAGTGCGTACAGCGCCATAGCGACGCCAGCCCACCAGCGCAGCGGCTTTGTCACCAATGCCGTGGAGGCCGCGAGTTCGAATAGGCCGGTCAGCACGATCAACTGGGTGGGGTAGGGCACCCAGGCGGGCGTGATTAGCAGCAGCTTTTCCGGCACCCACAGATGCGCGATGCCCGCCGCGACATAGAACGCCGCGAGCACCCAACGCATGATCGCGCGGCCATGGCCGCGCGATGTGTCGCCGTCAGGCAAGACGCTCATCGGGCGTCAGGACTTGTCCACGATATGGGTGGTCGGCCGGTCGCTGCCGGAGGCGGTCTCCTCGTGCCACTTGCCCTTTTCGTCCTCGAACTGGATCACCTCGGTCTTGCCGGGCACGGTCTGTTCGGTGGCGGCGCGCTTGGCGGCGGCGGCGGCCATAGCGTGAGTCGGGAACGGTTCCGAAAATACGGCGCCGACCTTGTAGGCCCAGCCGCCGTCGTGTTCGACGATCACATAGGTAACTTCCGTCATGGTGGTCTCGCTTGGTTGGTGCGCCCGAAACGGGCGCGAGAGAGTGGATTCGCAACGCGCAACGCACCGAAATCGCCGCAGCTACCCGCCGATTGTCCGGGGAATGCAAGGCCGCGCCATGGCGCGGTCTCGGCCGCATTATGACAGGCGCGAAGGCCGCGGCAAAGGCCGCCGGGTCGCTGCGGCCACCGGTGGCGCCGCTTACCGGGTGTTCCGTTCACACCGCGTCCGCCGGCACGAAGCAACTGATCACGATGCCGCCGCGGTGGTGCACGTACCACACCACGGCCTCGCCGACCGGATTGCCCCGGTCGCGAATCACGGCATGGGGTGGCACCTGCATCCAGGCGCCCTCGATGGGCACCCAATAGGCGCCGTCGCGGGTCTCGTAATCGGTACGGTGGCCGTCGGAAATATCGCAGCACGGCACGCCGCTTGGGCTGATCACCGCCTTGAACCAGGCCTTGATATCGTCGGGCACATCGTCGAACTGGCCTCGATCCACCGCGTGCGCGGCGGTGCCGAGCGCGGCCAAGGCCACCGACAGCGTGATCAGGCGCAATCCCCGCATGCGAACCTCACATCGGCGCCAACGATCGCGGTGTCCACCGCGTGCGGCGAAATCGGATTCTCGACACTGATTAGGCCCGAGAACTTGCGGCTATGCACGCCTAAAAAACAGCACGCCGGTCGGTTTGGGGGTCGTTGCAGTGCAGCGGCAGTTTTTAATGCAGCGCGTGGTGCGTTGTGATTTGGCTTCGGCTAGGTTGGTGGCCGGTCGTGATCCAACGCCGCGCCAGGGGAAATTTATGCAGCTGCTCCGCATCGCCGTATCCGTATTGTTTGCGTTGACCTCCGCCGCATTTGGCGCCGACTACCCGGCGCCAAAGCAGGGCGACTGGATTGCCAGGGATTTCAAGTTCCATAGCGGCGAGGTGATGCCCGAAGTGCGGCTGAACTACACCACGGTTGGCGATCCATCCGGCCAGCCGGTGCTGATCCTGCACGGCACCGCGGGTTCTGCATTGAGCATGCTGACACCGGCCTTTGCTGGCGAGCTGTTCGGTCCCGGCCAGCCGCTCGACGCGGCCAAGTATTACGTCATCATTCCCGATGCGCTGGGCCACGGCAAATCGGCCAAGCCTTCCGACGGCATGAAGACGGCGTTTCCGAAATACGACTACGACGACATGGTCGATGCGCAATATCGGCTGATCACCGAGGGGCTCGGTATCAAGCATCTCAGGCTGGTGCTCGGCAACTCGATGGGGGGCATGCATGCCTGGATCTGGGGTACGAAATATCCGGCGATGATGGACGCACTGGTGCCGATGGCGTCGCAGCCCACCGAGATGGCGGCGCGCAACTGGATGATGCGACGCATGCTGGTGGAGACGGTGCGCGCCGATCCCGACTACAAGGCCGGCAATTACACGTCGCAGCCGCCGATGATGAAATATGCCAGCGTGATGTTCGGTATTGCTACCGCTGGCGGTACGCTGGCGTACCAGATGCAGGCGCCGACCGGCGCCGCTGCCGACAAGAATGTCGATGACCGGCTCAATGCCCCATTCGTCGCCGATGCCAACGACTTCATCTATCAGTGGGAGTCGTCGCGCGACTACAATCCGTCGGCGGGGCTGGAGAAGATCGAAGCGTCGGTGCTTGCCATCAACGCCGCCGACGACGAACGCAATCCGCCGGAAACCGGACTGATGGACCGTGCGATGGCGCGGATCAAGCATGCGCGGATGTGGCTGATCCCGCCCAGCAACGATACCCGTGGCCATTCGACGACGGGGGCGGCAAAGCTCTACACACAACAACTGCAGGAATTCCTGCAGACGGCGCCGCAACGGACGATGTAGGCGAATCGAATCGCAGGGTGGTAGAGGCGCCCTCGCGCCTTGCCCGCCCTGCGATATGGCGCGCCGTGCCGTTACGGCACCTTGATCTTCTTGCGGCCATAGGCGCCGATCACCTCGATGGCTGCAGTGCGAGCAGATGCGAGATATCCAGCGAGACACGATAGGGCCCACCGGGCGTCGGCAGATCGGCGCACCGGCGTCGATGGTTTGCTGAAAAGTTGCCGCGATGGCAACTTAGTTATCCTTTTGGCAGCACAACAATCTTAGGCATTTTCCGTCCGAGAAGTATCAAAGTTTCTCTTCCGACCCTCGCTGTCGCGACACCCCGTTGAAATTAACGGTATTTTGAGACGTGGCCCGTGATGCTGACGGCGATGGATAGCGTTCCCGACCCCGGATCGACGACGGCGCGCATTATCGTGACGCGGCGGGCACAGTTGCGCGTGCGGCTCGGCTTTGCCGCGGCGATCGTTACCGTATTCCAGCTACAGACGGGGCTGGGCGTCGCGCTGGCTTGGGCAGGGCTTTATGTCGGCCTTCAGGCGCTGGAGTTCGTCACCTTCCGGCGCATCCAAGATTCCCAGACGCTTGCGCCGCGCACTCAGTGGTTGTTCTTTGGCCTGGTGCTGGCGAGCAATGTCGCGTTCACCCTGTTCGGTTTCCTGATGTGCCGCCACGGCAGCTGGGGCGTGGTCTGCGCCGGCATCCTGTGGTCGGGCTCGATCGCCAATGCCGCTATCGTTAGCGGCGAGTCCCGTGGCGTGCTGCTCTGTTCCCTGCTGCCGCCGATCCTGGCGTTTTTGGTGGTGCCCTGGTTCATCCTGTCGAATGGCGGCAGCGTGGTCGATGGGGCCGCCGTCGTCACGGCCGGGCTGATCAATGCGGTCGGCACCGTGGCGATGTGGTCGGTGTACAAGCGGCTGCTGCAATCCGCGACCCTCGCGCGCGAGGCAGGCCGGCTGGCGCTGCTCGATCCGGAAAGCGGATTGCCGAACCGCGCCGCCGTTCAGCGGCGGGTCAACGCGTTACTGGAATCTCGTCCCGATGGCATCGTCGTCGTCGCGACCATCAATATTGATCGCTACCAACATCTGCGCGGCGCCATCGGCCACACCGCGACGCTGGACCTGATCCGCCGGCTGGCGGCGCGCTTCGGCCGGGTCTATGTCGAGGCGCCGATCGCCCGGGTGTCGAGTGCCAACTTGGGCCTGGCCTTCGTCGCCCGGGATATGGAGGACGCCTATCGGATCGCCGGCAGGATGCAGGAGGCGGTGACGACGCCGGTGCGGCTGCGCGACAACCGCGTCGATGTCAGCGTCACCATCGGCCTTAGCGAAGCCGATGACGCGCCGCAGTTCTCCAATGACCTTTCGATCATCGATCGCGCCATGATCGCCGCCGATCAGGCCCACGCCGCGCGCAAGCATACAGCCCGCTTCGATGCCGACCTGTACGGCAATCCGGGCAGCACGCTGTCGCTGATGAGCGAGATGCTACGCGCGCTCGACAACGGCCAGATGGATGTCGCCTACCAGCCGAAATATGCGTTGCGCTCGGGCGCCATCGTCGGAGCCGAAGCGCTGGTGCGCTGGATTCATCCGGAGCGTGGTTCGCTGCGGCCCGACCTGTTCGTGCAGATGGCTGAAGAGACCGGCCACATCGCCGCCCTAACCGAATGGGTATTGCGCCGCGCGGTCGCCGACCAGCGACGGCTGCTGGCGGCTGGCCACGACATCACCATCTCCGTGAACTGGTCCGGCCACCTGATCGACGATGGGATTTTCACCGACAGCGCGCTGGCCATCGCCGGGGCGGCCTCCGGAAAACTGTGCCTGGAGGTGACCGAAACCGCGATCATCGG
>NZ_JAQGJD010000172.1 GCF_028290785.1 Tardiphaga sp.
TTCCGCCAGCAAAAGCGAACGTAAAACTAGATATATTGCTGGGTTTTTAAGAGGCGAGAGCTAATTCCTGGTCCGTGTGAGTTTGGCAGAAACAGGTTGCTGGCGGAAGGGGTGGGATTCGAACCCACGGTACCCTTGCAGGCACGGCGGTTTTCAAGACCGCTGCCTTAAACCACTCGGCCACCCTTCCGCACGACGACGGACTTAGCAAAGCCCCGGCGAGGGGGGAAGGGTTGTTTATGGCCAACACCGGATGCAACGCCGCCGGTCCGCATCCCGCGAACTCGGCGTCGCGCGCCGCCGTCGGCTAATAGCGCCGCCGAACCTTCGGCCTGGCGGGATCCACCCCCACCGGCCGGCCTGGCAGGATCGAGCCGGACTGGTTGGTGACGTAGCCGCGGGATTCCTGCAGGCGTCGCTGGTAGCCCGGTGAGTTCATGATGTTCGAGGCGCCGCCGCGGGCGAGGGCGTCACCTGCGCCCGCGCACCCGAAGAAGGTAACGGCCAACAGGCCCGCTGCAATTGGCCAACATCGTTTCACCGCGCATCTCCTGCATCTGCCTTGTTCAGGCAATGGGGCCGGCCGTGAATGGTTCCGGCCGCATCACCGGCTCTGCAGCGCACCACGCCGCCAATCCCACGGCGTCCGGGACAAGCTGCCAATACGCTCGCCGGCTTAGCTGATTTGCACGACACGCAAATTGTTGGTGGTGCCGGCTTCCTTGAAGGGGATGCCGGCGACCACGACAATGGAGTCGGCCTGCTTGGCGAAGGCTTCCGCGCGCGCGATCTGCGCGGCTTTATCGACCATCTCCTCATAGGTGCCGATGTCGTCGGACAGCACGCTGTGAGCGCCCCACAGCAGCGACAACTGCCGGGCGACGAGCTGGTGCGGCGTGATCGCCAGCAACGACACCTTCGGCCGCTTGCGGGCAATGCGCGCGGCCGTAGTGCCGCTCGAGGTGAAGGCGACGATGGCGGAGGCGTGCAGCGCGGCGGCGAGGTCGGCGGCGGCGGCGGCCACCGCATGCGGTGCGGTCTCTTCCTCGCCGGGATGCGAAGCGTCGATGATCGCGCGGTACATCTTGTGCCGCTCGGTGCTCTCGATGATGCGGTTCATCATCTCCACCGCTTCGCGCGGATATTGCCCCGAGGCGGATTCCGCCGACAGCATCACCGCATCGGCGCCGTCATAGATTGCTGTGGCGACGTCGGAGGCTTCGGCGCGGGTCGGCGTCGGCGCGGCGACCATCGAGTCCAGCATCTGCGTGGCGACGATGACCGGCTTACCGGCCAGCCTGCACGACTTGATCAATTCCTTCTGCCGACCGGGCACGTCCTCGTGGGGAATTTCCACGCCGAGATCGCCGCGCGCGACCATGATCGCGCCGGACAGCCGGATGATGTCGTCGATATGCTCCAGCGCGGCTGGCTTCTCGATCTTCGACATCACGCCGGCGCGGCCGTCGATCAAAGCGAGCGCTTCGATGACGTCGCCTGGCTTCTGCACAAACGACAGCGCGACCCAATCAACGCCAAGCTCCAGGCCGAAAGCAAGGTCAGCGCGGTCTTTTTCGGTCAGTGGCGACAGGTTGAGCACGGCGCTCGGGACATTGACGCCCTTGCGGTTCGAGATGGTGCCGCCGGTGATGATCTTGGCGTCGATGAAATCGGCGCCGATGCCGGTGACACGGACCCGGATTCGACCGTCGTCGATCAACAGGTCGTCGCCGGGCGTCACGGCGTCGAAGATTTCGGGATGGGGCAGGGGGATCGACATCTTGTCGCCGTCCGCGCCCTTCAGCACGAAGCGCACCTGTTCGCCCGCGGCGACCACGAACTTGCCGTCCTTGATGGTGCCGACGCGGATCTTCGGGCCTTGCAGGTCCTGCAGGATGCCGATCGGCCGGCCGAGCTTGGTCTCCAGCGCGCGGATCGCGGCGTGGACCTTGGCGTGGTCGGCATGGGTGCCATGGCTGAAGTTCAGCCGGAACGTATCGACGCCAGCCAGGAACAACGCTTCCAGCATTTCCGGCGACCCGCTCGCCGGACCCACGGTGGCGACGATTTTAGCCCGGCGGTTGCGGCGCATGCTGACTCGGCCGGTGGGCCGTCCCTGGTATTTCTGATTTCATCGACGCGAGTGGTGCGGCGGCTGGAATCAGCCGCCGCGCCAATGAACATAGCCGAGATGTGTGGCAAAGGCGTGCAGGGAAGGAACTTTCTGCCCGCCGCCGTTGCGCATGCTCAGACGCTGGAGCTCTGGATCGCGGCCACCGCGGCGTCGGTGGATTAGCGAATAGGTTGGGTCGATGCCGGAAGCGGCGCGCCGCCGACTGAGATCGCGCCGGCCGGCTTGGGAGCGCTAGGCCTCTTGCGCGGCGCTGCGACCGCGGCAGGCGCAGCGACCGGAGCCGCCGCAAGAGGCGCCGGCGCGGTTGGCCGGGTGGAGGCGACCGCCGGAGGCAGGGCCGGCCTGGGCGATGCGACGGTGTTTTGCAGCAGATCGATCTTGGCTGTCAGGCTGGCGACTTCGTCGGACAGCCTTTTCAAATCACTCTGCTGCGCCGTCAGAAGTTGAGTTGCCGACTGCAGGGCCTCGGAGGTCTGCTGCTGAAACGCCTGAAATTCCGAAGCTGCTACCTGGCTGTTGTCGCTTGCCGAACCAGGCGCGACAACCGGCCCGGCACTGGATCCGAAGCCAGGCAGGTCTGACAGCCGGTCGCCATAGCTGAACCAGGCGAAACCCGCGGCTGCCATCACCGTCAGCACGGCAAATACCACAATCCCCTTGTGGGATCTGGTTGCGCGCAACTGGACGGGTGGGGGTCCAACGTCGATCTGGTCAGCCAAGGAATCGCTCGCTTCGGTGATGCTGTGTCGCTTCCAGTCTCTTAGTTCGCTCTACGTTCTATCACAACGGCAAACACAGAAAACCACAGGCCTGAATTGAGGGGCTCGACGTCGATCCATGCGACGATGCCGTAGGGCCAGGAGGTGGTGAACTAGGTCGATTTGTTGATCTTCTTGATCTTGGCATCGGTGGCCTCCATCGAGGTGGCCAGTTCCAGGATGGCCTTGGACAGGAGCTCAATGGCTTCTTTCTCATCCTGCGAGCGCCCGGCCCGAAGCGCGTAGTTCTTGGCTGACGATAACGACATCGGTCGATTCCCTTGGTGGCGGCCCAACGTTCGGTTCCGCGGTGCGGTCAGGATAGCTCTGCGCGGTAAATAATGGCTTCAGCGGCCGGCCCCGCCGATAACAGGCACCTAGCTTTTGCCGGGGATCGCGCCTATATCTGGAGCGTCGAAAGACGATGGCGCTGAAACTCATAGCGGACTGCGGGCAGACCCGGGGGCGGTACCCGGCGCCTCCACCTCAGCAGCTCTCAAGTCTCACTTCGGTGGGACCGATTTGCCGAAAGGCGAATGACGGGCTGCTCGGGCGGGGGCGAAATAGGATCGATGGCCGCGAAGAAGCTGTGAATTGTTCCCGGCATGATACCGCCGTTATCGGGTCAAAACCTAAATGCAAACGATAACGTTCGCATGAACGAAGTGCGCCTCGCGGCGTAACCGTTCGGGGTAGGTCCACCTTGCAACAGAACGGCCATTGCCGCGTCAACCTTCGGGTTGGCGCGGCTTTTATTTGGGTGGCCGTTAAGCTGGCGTTCAACATGGTGCCCCTGCCAAAGCAACCTTTACGGGTCGGACCGGTTGATCATGCAGCCACACGGGAGCTGAATGACAATGATCTATTTTAGAGCGAGATCTGAGAATATCGGCCGCAAACGGCTATCGACATTGCTACAGTCAGCCGATCGTCTCCGTCTCCATGCCCTTGGCGTCGATGGAGATATCGAGGGCTGGCGTCTGGCGCGGCAGATGCGCGATGCCGTCTCGCTGCCGCAAGCAATGGCCGCAGAACGCGACTTCGGGATTTATCAGCGCGAGCACAAGCTCAATCTTGCGATAGTCGCATAGCGCCTCGTTCCGCAAGCCGCGGAAATTGCACATCGCGCCGTCCGGAAAGGGCGGCGCATTTTGCATTCGGGGGAGCCGCGCAGGCCGGTGCTCAGCCCTTGTCGCCGGCAATCGCGCGATCGATCGCATCGACCACGCTCTGGAATTCAATGAAACGGTTGCGCGCGCGCTCTGCCTTTTCGCGGTCGAACGGTGCCGCCAGCACCTTCGTAAACACGTCGCGCTCCTCGACCATGCGTTCGCGCGCCTTGTTCAGCATTTCGACGCGCTCGCTCATATCTTGCTCCGATGGCCGTGGAATCCAAGCGATAGTGATGCGCGCGGCGTGGCGGGATAGCGAGACAAATCGATGCGATGTTCAGGCGCTCAATGCCTGGTCTTGCTGCGGTTGAGAATACGCCGCGGCGCCGCCTGGTGCTCTCAAGTGCTAACCTTCAAGCGAATGCAATTTTAACCTCGCTGAGCAAGTCTAGCCGCCCGCAGCGACGTAATTTAACCATCATGGCCGACAACATTTCCGTATCGCTCGACTCAGGACAACGGAGCAACTCATGGCCCGGAATTTTGGCGTTCCTCGACAGCTTAATGCTCGAACCGCCGCGCCGATGTGGCCGCTCTGGATCGTCGCTTTGATGGCGGTCGGCGTGATCAACGCGGCGACATTCCTGCACCGCTAGCGGCTTCGCCGGGGCTTTGACGGGCCGGCAGTCGCCAGCTGGCCAGCACATAAAGTTTTAGCCCGCGGCTCAGGCGCGATTCCACCGCGGTGAAGATCGCTGTCGGATGGGCGTCCCAGATTGCGATCTGGTGCAGGGTGACGATCAGGTGCCCATCGCGAAATGCGTACTCGCCCGCCGTGTCGATACCGCCGCAATCCGTTTTTGAAACATCCATTCCTTCCCCCCGCTTGCCGCCGGTGCGCTTCCGTCCGTCGCGTAGAGAAGGCGGATTTGGAGGTGTTCGCAAGCAAATCCAGCGTAAAATGTTACCCGCATTCATCACATGATGGTAACCGAAGCCGTGACCATGCGTTGGTCGGAAACCGAGGGATTAGGATATGGCACGGCATCCGGTCTTCATCGAGGACGGCGACAAGGCGGCTCCCAACGAAGAGCCGCGTGACCAGCCGCCGGGGGAAGAGGAATTGGGCGGCGGCGACATCTGCTCGCCGGAGGAGGAGTCGTCCACCGATGACGACAAGCCGCTCGATTAGGCCGGTGCGAGAAGCGCCCGTTCAGGAGTGCAAGCTCTGGAAGGGTCACGCGCCGGGAGGCGCGGGACGGATTCGCGCGTGGCCAGGCCTACTTCAACGACGTTGAGAGGGCGCCGAACTTGCTCTTGAGCGCACCGCCGAGGCCGCCCACGGCCGCGATAATGACGAGCGAGATGCCGCCTACGAGCAGCCCATACTCGATGGCCGTTGCGCCGGACTGGTCTGCAAGGAATCTGCGAATGAGGTCTTTCATAGGGAGAGAAGTTAGCTCGCCGACGTAAAGCTTCGGTAAATTCGGAAGTCCATTTTTTCGGCAAAACCCTCTTGCGATGAAGTACTTGTTCCATTCTGGAAAACCCGATGGGCCGCCGCGTGCATTCGCCGCGCGGCAGGGAAGGCGGGGCACGATCGGCTTCAACCTTCCGTTTACCATGTCTTGGCTGATCGCATTTCCGCCCAGTTTGGGCTGCGATATGTTCACCTCTTGGTGCGGAAGTGGGGCGTATCGAGATTTACCGGTCGTGAGTGCCTCGATATGGGCATACGGCCGCTGGAATGGTATTGGGGCGTATGGGGATTCGTAGGTCATATCGGCTTCGCCGTGCGGCACGGGCAGCTGCGGCGGTAAGCGCGTGCCTGGCACTAGCCAATTGTGCTTCCTCCGGGAAAATGAGCCGCGTCGATCCGAAATACGGCGTCTCCAGCAGCCCCCGCGTCGTCGGCATGGGCGAACCCGTGCCCAAGGGCGGCGGCACCTACCGCGTCGGCAAGCCCTATACGGTCGGCGGTCGGGTCTATGTGCCCGAGGAAAATCTCAATTATCGCGCCGAAGGCCTGGCCTCCTGGTATGGCGACGACTTTCATGGCCGCCTGACTGCCAATGGCGAAGTGTTCGACATGGCGTCGCTGACCGCGGCGCATCCGACGTTGCCGATTCCGAGCTACGCCCGCGTCACCAATCTCGGCAATGGCAAATCGCTGATCGTACGCATCAACGATCGCGGCCCGTATCACGGCAACCG
>NZ_JAQGJD010000329.1 GCF_028290785.1 Tardiphaga sp.
CGGCGATGGTTCGGCGGTTTGCGCTCGGGGATCGCCACGCTCAATTCACCGGTGAGATCTTTGCCGGTCAGCGACTTCGGATTGCTCATGATCTCGGCGGGCGTGCCCTGGGCCACGATATGGCCGCCATGGGTACCGGCGCCGGGACCGACATCGACGACGTAGTCGGCAGCGAGCACCGCGTCCTCGTCATGCTCGACCACGATCACGGTGTTGCCGAGGTCGCGCAGCCGCCGCAGCGTATCGAGCAGCCGCGCGTTGTCGCGCTGGTGCAGGCCGATCGAGGGCTCGTCCAGCACATACAGCACACCGGTCAGGCCGGAGCCGATCTGCGACGCCAGCCGGATGCGCTGGCTCTCGCCGCCGGACAGCGTGCCGGAGGCGCGCGCCAGGGTGAGATAGTTCAAGCCGACGTCGAGCAGGAACGACAGCCGCTCGCGGATTTCCTTGAGAATCCGCAGCGCGATCTCGTTCTGCTGCTTGTTGAGCATGGTCGGCACGGTGGCGAACCAGTCGCCGGCCTTGCGCACCGACAGTTGCGAGATCTCGCCGACATGCTTGCCGCCGATCTTGACGGACAACGCTTCCGGCTTGAGGCGATAGCCGTCGCAGGCGTCGCACGGAACGTCGGAAAAATACTTGCCGAGTTCTTCGCGCGCCCATTCGCTTTCGGTCTCGCGAAAGCGGCGGTCGATGTTGGTGACGACGCCTTCGAACGGCTTCTTGGTGTCGTAGGCGCGCACGCCGTCCTCGTAGGAGAACTTGATCTCGTCGTCGCCGGAGCCGTGCAGGATGGCGTTCTGCGTCTTCTTCGGCAAATCCTTCCACTTGGTGTCGAGCGTGAACTTGTAGAATTTTCCGAGCGCGGTGAGCGTCTGGATGTAATAAGGCGACGACGACTTGGCCCACGGCGCGATGGCGCCCTTGCGGAGGGTCAGGTCCTTGTCGGGAATCACCAGTTCGGCGTCGATGGTCTGCTCGATGCCGAGGCCACCGCATTTCGGGCAGGCGCCATAGGGATTGTTGAACGAGAACAGCCGCGGCTCGATCTCGGGGATCGTGAAGCCGGAGACCGGGCAGGCGAACTTTTCCGAGAACATGATGCGCTCGGCGCCGGTTTTGTCGTGGATTTTCGCGACTTTCTTGTCGGCCTTCTTGTCGTCGGCGGGCGCTGCCGGCGGTGCGTCGGCATATTCGATCACCGCGAGTCCCTCGGCGAGCTTCAGCGCGGTCTCGAAACTTTCGGCGAGGCGCTGGCCGATGTCGGGGCGCACCACGATGCGGTCGACGACGACGTCGATGTCATGCGGAAATTTCTTGTCCAGCACCGGCGCTTCAGCCAGCTCGTGGAAGGTACCGTCGATCTTGACGCGCTGAAAGCCCTTCTTGAGGTATTCCGCCATCTCCTTGCGGTATTCGCCCTTGCGGCCGCGCACCACGGGCGCCAGCAGATAGAGCCTTGTGCCTTCCGGCAGCGCCAGCACGCGATCGACCATCATCGACACCGTCTGGCTCTCGATCGGCAGGCCGGTGGCGGGCGAGTAGGGGATACCGACCCGCGCCCACAGCAGCCGCATGTAATCGTAGATCTCGGTGACGGTGCCGACCGTCGAGCGCGGGTTTTTCGAAGTCGTCTTCTGCTCGATGGAGATGGCGGGCGACAGGCCGTCGATCTGGTCGACGTCCGGCTTCTGCATCATCTCCAGAAATTGCCGGGCATAGGCCGACAGCGATTCGACGTAGCGGCGCTGGCCCTCGGCATAGATCGTGTCGAAGGCGAGCGAGGATTTCCCGGAGCCGGACAGGCCGGTGAACACCACCAGCTTGTCGCGCGGAATCTCCAGATCGACGTTCTTGAGATTGTGCTCGCGGGCGCCGCGAATGGTGATGTTGCGTGAGGCCGAGCCGACCGGCTGGCGCTTCGCCTTGATGACTTCGTCCATGACAATTCCCCGACGCATCAGGCGCGCCGCATCCGGGCGCGCATCGCCGGACGTGCCGGGACCGAACGCCAATTGATTGTCTTCGGAACATAGGAAGAACGGGGGCGGATTTCCAGTACCGAACGAAAATCATCAACGGATTTTGGGGAGTGAGTTGCGACCAAGCCGTGGTTGCCAACAAAAAGGCCGGCTCAAGCCGCCTTCATCATTCGGATGGCTTAACAGGTAACCGGTGCGGAATGCGGCGACTGACGCGCCACACGCTGGCACGTACGTGTGACGGCGATTCATTGCACGCACGGATATTTTTGTGCCATGGCGTTGGGTCGAGATGCAATTCTCGCCGTAAGAAAAGGCCGGCATTGCTGCCGGCCTTTTCTGAAGCTCTGTCGCTAGACTGAAGCGCGTTCAGTACTTCGCGATGACCGGGCCGCCCCACTTGTAGTTGATGCGAGCGGTGACGATGTCGGCATCGCCACTGACGCGCGCTGTGCCGAAGAAAAGCCCTGCCGGGGTGGTCAGATTATAGTTCGTGGAGCCGATGAACAGATGGTCGTATTCAACACCGAACGTCCAGTTCGGCGTGAAGCCGTATTCGACGCCGACACCGACCGTGCCACCCCAGCGGGTGGAATCGCCTGCCGAAGCGAGCGTGGCGCCGCCGACCGTTGCGACGTCCCGGTAATTGTTGCTGGTGACCGCGGCACCGCCCTTCACGTAAAGCAGCGTGTTATTCCAGGCATAGCCGACCTGACCGGTGAACAGGCCAAACGCGTTCATGCGCGACTGCAGCGTCTGCGTTGCGAGGATCTGGCTGACGTTGCTGCCTTTCAGGTCAGCCCAATCGCCCTGGGCTTCAAGGCCGAAGACCCACCCGGCGCTTTGCCAGCGATAGCCGATTTGACCGCCGGCGACGCCGCCATCGGCGTCATGGCAACCCAGACCGGCGAACGGTACGAAGGTCACGTCAGTGCCGCAGCGGCGCTGGCTGCCCCAGCCGCCGTTGGCGCCGATATAGAAACCGGTCCAGTCGTACACGGCTACGACCATCGGCGGCGCCTTGGTGTAGGGCCGGGCGGCCAGATCGGCGGCGGAAGCGGAGGTCGCTGCGCTCAAGGCGGCGATGGCGACGGAGGCCAACAGAAGGCGTTTCATGTGAATCTCCCCGAACAGAATACGTGAGTCATACAGGCATTCGCCCTTGGAGGCTGTGCCTCGGATGCAACATCGCGGGACATTCGCGTGCAGGGCGCGAAATTACACGCGGGCGTCTTTTCGCGCAGTGAGGTCGTATAAGCACAGAGTTACTCTCTCGGTTCCAGTGCGCAGATATTGCTCTTTCATTGAGAACAAAAATGGAACATAATCTCGCACGATCCCGTGGATAACCCGGCGATCGGCGGCCTGCGAAAGACGCGGACCGTATAGGGTCGCGACAGCGGTGGTGCGTGCTGGCCTTGAGGTCGGAGCGATCGCCAATCAGCAAGTTTCAGTTTCGAGAGTAGGAGAGCGGCAATGGCTGGCAGCGTGAACAAGGTGATCTTGATCGGCAATCTGGGCAAGGACCCGGAGGTCCGGCGGATGCAGAACGGCAATCCGGTCGTCAATCTCACCATCGCGACTTCCGAGAACTGGCGCGACAAGGCCACCGGCGAACGCAAGGAAAAAACCGAGTGGCACCGCGTCGTGATCTTCAGCGAAGGTCTCGCCAAGGTCGCCGAACAATATCTCAAGAAGGGCGCCAAGGTTTATATCGAAGGCGCGTTGCAGACCCGTAAGTGGACCGATCCGCAGGGTGTCGAGAAGTACTCGACCGAGGTGGTGCTGCAGGGCTTCAACTCGACGCTGACCATGCTTGACGGCCGCGCCGGTGGCGGGGCTGGCGCGGGTGGTGGCGACAGCTACGGCGGCGACAATGGCGGCGACTTCGGCTCCAGCAGCCCGTCGAGCGCGCCGCCGCGCCGCGTCGCGGCGGGTTCGTCAGCCGGTGGCGGCGGTGGCCGCGGCAGCGATATGGACGACGACATTCCGTTCTGATCGCGCAGCGCGTATCGGGTTCGAAACACCGGCGTCTCCAAGGGCGCCGGTGTTTTTGCGCCATGCGACAAACTTGACAGTGGAAAGATGGACGCAGGCGATGTTTACATGACAAGATACTTCTCACCGGAGGGCGTCATGTCGCTGAACCCGCTGCTTGAGGCCGTCGCGCCGATTCCGCTGCACGCATTGGCCGCCATCGCCGCGTTCGTACTGGGGGTGATGCAGCTCGTTGCACCGAAGGGAACGCTGCCGCATCGGACGCTGGGCTGGATCTGGGTCGCGCTGATGCTGACGGTGGCGATCAGTGCATTCTGGATTCATGGCCATAGCTTCCGGCTGTGGCGGACCTGGAGCCCGATCCACCTGCTGGCGATCTTCGCACCCGTGATGCTGGCCATCGGTGTCGTCCGAGCGCGCCGGCACCGCGTGAGGGCGCACGCCATCATCATGAGTTCGATTTTCGCCGGTGCCTTGGTGGTCGCCGGCCTGTTCACGCTGGTGCCCGGCCGGATCATGCACACGGTGGTGTTCTGGCCGTAGCAAGCGCGATTCGGCGATCCCGTGCAGGCCGATCGCAGGCTTCGCCGCAAGCGCTCATACGCCCCCGTAAGTGATTGGAAAAACGAAGATAAAATCCACTGCGCGATGCCGCTCGGGGGTGGCTTGGAAGGCCGCGATGCGCTATATGATTCCCAGCAAAACCTGACCGGAAATCATCCTTGGCCGACACCGAAGACAAGAAACCTGGGGAGCCGCCGGCACCCTCGGATATCCGTCCCGTTTCCATTCTCGACGAGATGAAACGCTCGTACCTCGATTACGCTATGAGCGTGATCGTGGCGCGCGCGTTGCCGGATGCGCGCGACGGTTTGAAGCCAGTGCATCGCCGCATTCTCTACGCGATGTACGAGAACGGCTTCGAGTGGAACAAGCCGTACCGCAAGTCCGCGCGAACCGTCGGCGACGTCATCGGTAAGTATCATCCGCATGGCGACCAGTCGGTCTACGACGCGATGGTGCGCATGGCGCAGACCTTCTCGATGCGCGTGCCGCTGATCGATGGCCAGGGCAATTTTGGTTCGGTTGACGGCGATCAGGCCGCCGCGATGCGATATACGGAATCGCGCCTCACCAAGATCGCGCAGTCGCTGATCGACGACATCGACAAGGACACCGTCGATTACCAGGACAACTACGACGGCTCGTTCCGCGAGCCCCGCGTCCTGCCCGCGAAATTCCCGAACCTGCTGGTCAATGGCGCGGGCGGCATCGCCGTCGGCATGGCGACCAACATCCCGCCGCACAATCTCGGCGAAGTGATCGACGCCTGCATCGCGCTGATCGACGATCCGGCGCTCGGTATCGACGATCTGATCAAGATCATTCCCGGGCCTGATTTCCCCACCGGCGGCATCATCCTCGGCCGCGCCGGCATTCGCGTCGCCTATCACACCGGTCGCGGCTCGATCGTGATGCGCGGCAAGGTCGCCATCGAGCCGGCGCGCAAGGATCGCGAAGCGATCATCATTTCGGAAATCCCGTACCAGGTGAACAAGGCCACCATGGTGGAGCGTATCGCCGAGCTGGTGCGCGACAAGAAGATCGAGGGCATCTCCGATCTACGCGACGAATCCGACCGCGACGGTTTCCGCGTTGTGATCGAGCTGAAGCGCGATGTCGTGCCCGAGGTGGTGTTGAACCAGCTCTACAAGTTCACGCCGCTGCAGACCAATTTCAGCGCCAACGTGGTGGCGCTCGATGCCGGCCGGCCGCAGGTGATGAACCTGAAGGACCTGCTGACGATCTTCGTCGCGTTCCGCGAACATGTCGTCACCCGCCGCACCAAGTTCCTGCTCAACAAGGCGCGCGATCGCGCCCATATCCTGGTCGGCCTCGCGATTGCGGTGGCGAATATCGACGAGATCATTCGCGTCATTCGCACCTCGCCGGATCCTGCCACGGCGCGCGACATCCTGATGGAGCGGCGCTGGCCGGCGATGGACGTCGCGGCGATGATCACGCTGATCGACGATCCGCGCCACCGGCTCGAGGAAGACGGCACCGCGCGGCTGTCGTTCGAGCAGGCGAAAGCCATTCTTGATCTGCGTCTGGCCCGCCTCACGGCCCTGGGCCGCGAGGAAATTTCCGAAGAGCTCGACAAGCTCGCGGTGGAGATTGCCGACTATCTGGACATCCTGCGCTCGCGCGCGCGTGTCCAGGACATCATCAAGGGCGAACTCAACGCGGTGAAGTCGGAATTCGCGACGCCGCGCCGCACCGTCATCATCGAGCATGAGGGCGAGGTCGAGGACGAGGACCTGATCCAGCGTGAGGACATGGTGGTGACGGTATCGCACCATGGCTACGTCAAGCGGGTGCCGCTTTCGACCTATCGGGCGCAGCGCCGCGGCGGCAAGGGCCGTTCCGGCATGGCCACGCGCGATGAGGATTTCGTCTCGCGACTGTTCGTCGCCTCGACCCATACGCCGGTGCTGTTCTTCTCCTCGCGCGGCCAGGTCTACAAGGAGAAGGTCTGGCGGCTGCCGATCGCGCCGCCGAACGGCCGCGGCAAGGCGCTGATCAACATCCTGCCGCTGGAGCAGGGCGAACGCATCACCACCATCATGCCGTTGCCCGAGGATGAACCGTCGTGGGACAACCTCGACGTGATGTTCGCCACTACCGGCGGCAACGTGCGCCGCAACAAGCTGTCGGATTTCGTCGACGTCCGCCGCTCCGGCATCATCGCCATGAAGCTGGACGAGGGCGAGAACATCGTCGACGTGCAGATCGCCACCGAGCATGACGACGTGCTGCTGACCGCCGCCGGCGGCCAGTGCATTCGCTTCCCGGTGTCCGACGTGCGCGTGTTCCAGGGCCGCAGCTCGATGGGCGTGCGCGGCATCGCGTTGCCGGCGGGCGACAAGCTGATCTCGCTGACCATCCTGCGCCATCTCGACGCCAATTCCGAGGAGCGGGCGGCCTATCTGCGCCGCGCCAATGCGGTGCGCCGCGGCGGCGTCGAGGAGCGCGGCATCGTCGAGGACGAGGCGGCTGCGGCCGCCGAGACCGAGGAGGCGACCGCCGCCATCGAACTCGGCGAGCAGCGCTATGTGGAGATGTCGGCGAGCGAGCAGTTCGTGCTGACCATCACCGAGAACGGCTACGGCAAGCGTTCGTCGTCGTTCGAGTACCGGACCACCGGTCGCGGCGGCAAGGGCATCGGGGCGATGGCGGTCAACAGCCGCAACGGCAAGCTGGTGGCCTCGTTCCCGGTCGAGGACGACGACCAGATCATGCTGGTGACCGACAAGGGGCAGCTGATCCGCTGCCCGGTCGGCGGCATCCGCATCGTCGGCCGCTCCACCCAGGGCGTCACGGTATTCAATACCGCCGACGACGAGCACGTCGTGTCGGTCGAGCACATCGGTGAGGCGGGCGAGGGCGATGAGCCCGAAGCGGGCAACGGCGTGCCGCAGATCGAGAGCTAAATCTCGATCTCGGTGCCGAATTCGACGACCTGCTTGGTCGGCACGCCGAAGAATGCCGCAGAGCGCTCGGCATTGCGCTGGAGGAACGCGAACACCGTCTCGCGCCAGACCGCCATTCCCGCGATCTCTTCGCTCGGGATGATGGTCTCGCGGCCGATGTAATAGGTGATGTCATCGAGATCGATGCCGGGCAGCTTGCCCTGGGTGCAGGCCAGCGTCAGGCCTTCGGAAATCGTCGGATACTGCATAAAGCCATAGTGCAGGATGACTCGGGTAATACCTTCGATCACTTCGATGATTTCGACGCGGTCGGAATCCGGGATGCGCGGCACTTCGGCGATCAGCACGGTGACCAGCAGCACGCGCTGGTGCAGCACGTGGTTGTGCTTGACGAATTGCGTCAGCGCCAGCGGCACGCCATTCGGCGTCGAGGCAAGAAACACCGCAGTGCCGTTGAGCCGCGCATGGCAGCGGCTGACCGCGGTCTCGATCAGCTCTTCTTCAGGCTGCCGCAGCTTGCCGCGCGCCGTCTCGACCAGCTTGACGCCGCTGCGCCAGGTCAGCATCAGGAACGCCACCGCGCCGGCCAGCAGCAGCGGAAACCAGCCGCCTTCGAACAGCTTTGTCGAATTGGCGGCAAAGAAGATGCAGTCGATGATGAAGAAGAAGCCATTCACCGTGACCACCAGGAGCGGCGAGTAGCCCCATTGCAGGGCGACCAGCGCGGCGAGCAAGGTGGTGATCGCCATCAACAGCGACACTGCGATGCCATAGGCACCGGCCAGCGCGTCCGACGTGCCGAAGCTGAACACCGCAGCAAGCGTCGCCGCTGCCAGCAGCCAGTTCACCAGCGGCACGTAGATCTGGCCCATGGCGTGGCTGGTGGTGTGCCGGATTTGCATTCGCGGCAGGAAGCCAAGCTGGATCGACTGTTGGGTCAGCGAGAACACGCCAGAGATGATCGCCTGCGACGCAATCACGGTCGCCACCGCGGCGAATGCTACCAGCGGGTAGTGCAGCCAGTCTGGCGCCAGTTGATAGAACGGATTGTCGATCGCCGCGGGATCGGTGACCAGCAGCGCCGCCTGACCGAAATAGTTCAGCACCAGCGCCGGCAGCGCGATGGCGAACCATGCCAGCCGGATCGGCATCCGGCCGAAATGGCCCATATCGGCATACATGGCTTCGCCGCCGGTCACCGCCAGGAATGCGGCGCCGAGAATGGCGAAGCTGATGTGGAAGTCCTGGTGGATGAGGAACTTGAAGGCATAGAGCGGGCTCACGGCCGCCAGCACGCCGGGTGCCTGCACGATGCCGTGGATGCCAAGCAGCGCCAGCACCGCGAACCATGCCAGCATCACCGGCCCGAAGATGCCGCCGATGAAGCCAGCACCCTTGCTCTGCATCAGGAACAGCCCGATCAGGATGATGACCGTCAGCGGCACCACGGCGGGCGCCAGCGACGGCGCATCGACCTTCAGGCCTTCGATTGCTGATAGCACCGAGATCGCCGGCGTGATGGCGCCGTCGCCATAAAGCAGCGCGGCGCCGACCAGGCCGACCACCAGCAGATGCGCGCGCCAAGTGCCGGGCTGCGCGTTGCGCGCCGAGAGCAGCGCCAGTAGCGCGACAATGCCGCCTTCGCCGCGGTTGTCGGCACGCAGAATCAGCATGGCGTATTTGACGGAGATGATCAGGATCAGTGCCCACAGGATGAGCGACACTACGCCGAGCGTCGCATCCGAGGTCAGCGGGCCGCCATGCGCAGCGGCCTTGACGGCTTCCTTGAGGGCGTAAAGCGGGCTGGTGCCGATGTCACCATAGACGACACCAAGCGCGCCAACGGTTGCCGTGAGGGGAAGTCCGCCGGAGCGGGGTGGCGAGGAAACTGGAATAGCAGTCACACTGGCGGCCCTCAGAGGACTCGCGCTATGCGGCGCGCGCGATCAACCGCAGTCTGCGACGCGACGTTGCGAATTGCTACGGAATTCCGGCTGTGGAATTGAACGGATGTTTAGGCGGCTGATGGCAACAGCGGCAAAGTCATATCCGCATGCCGAAGCGACATCGGAAAGCCCTCGGTTCAGCCGAGGGCATGGTATTCTTGTCCGGCTTTAGCGGCGCACCGCGGTGATCAGGCGGGCTTCCCGGATGGTCACGGTCTTGGTGGCGGCGTTGCGCAGGCAGGAGGCCTCGAAATTCGGCCATGCCTGCTCGGAGCAGCTACGTCCGACGGGCTTGATGTCGAGGCGGTCGGCCTTGGCCAGCGCCACTGGCACGGAAGCTTCGACCTTCGGGGCAAAGCCCGGCAGAACGGTGAGAGCGGCGGCGATGAACGCTGCAACGGCGATGGCGGAAATGGCCTTGATCATGACGGTCCCCTGTCATTTGGGCCGTTTTGGCCCGGTTTGTTTGTCGCTTCCTGTGCCTGCCTGATTAGTCAGGCCTGGTTTCAGGAAGTTGTCGTCTCTCCGGAATGTGGTTTCGTCGCCCCGGAGCTTTGTTTCATCCACCGACCGGCACGACACACAGCCAAAGAAAGCGCAGTGTTTTCAGCGTCGTCGCGTGCTCTCCCAATAGACGCGCTGACCCCCGCCCGGGTTCGATTCACGACAGAAAATAAACAACCGCCCGGTCGATGATTTCCGGGGAACCAACCCGGCTTGCGGCTTTTGGGAGGGCGCGGTAGACGGAGGCATGCCCCGTATCGCGCTCTATCCCGGCTCATTCGACCCCGTCACCAATGGCCACCTCGACGTGGTCCGCCATGCCGTGGGCCTGTGCGACAAGTTGATCGTCGCGATCGGCGTCCATCCCGGCAAAAAGCCGCTGTTCTCCACCGAGGAGCGGCTGGAGATGGTCGAGAACGTGTTCGCACCGCTGGCCTCCGCGGCCGGCTGCGCCTTCGACTGCACCACCTATGACAACCTGACCATCACCGCGGCGCAGCGCGCCGGCGCAACCATCATGATCCGCGGCCTGCGCGACGGCACCGACCTCGACTACGAGATGCAGATCGCCGGCATGAACGAAACCATGGCGCCGGACGTGCAGACGGTATTTCTTCCGGCCTCGGTCAGCGTTCGCCCGATCACCGCCACACTGGTGCGGCAAATCGCGGCGATGGGCGGCGACGTTTCGGCTTTCGTGCCGCCGGCGGTGGCCAAGAGCTTGAAATCGAAGTTCGCTTGAAGCTGAAGTTCGCCTAAATCCAAATTCGCCGGTTGTCCGGCTTTCTCTGATCCGGAGTTCTCATGATCCGTATATTCGCCGTTGCCGCCGCGCTGCTCGTGGCCGTTCCCGCTCTGGCCCAGGCGCCCGCCGCGGCTCCCGCCACCGCGCTGCCGGCCGGTCTCGACAAGGCCAACGCCATTGTCATCGACACCACTAAGGGCCGCATTGTTCTCAAGTTGCGCACGGATCTCGCGCCGAAGCACGCCGAGCGCATCAAGCAGCTGGCCCGCGAAGGCTACTACAACAACGTGCCGTTCCACCGCGTCATGGACGGCTTCATGGCGCAGACCGGCGATGGCCAGAACTTCAACGGCACCGGCGGCTCGAAATATCCGAACCTGAAGGCGGAGTTCACCGCCACGCCGTTCAAGCGCGGCGTCGTTGGCATGGCGCGTGCCGCGTCCGAGGATTCTGCCAATTCGCAGTTCTTCATCATCCTCGCCGAATCCTCGTTCCTGAACGGCAAGTACACCGTGGTCGGCGAAGTCGTTTCGGGCATGGACGTGGTGGACAAGATCAAGAAGGCGCCGGCCGGATCGCAGAGCGGCTCGGTCACCGATCCCGACAAGATGGTCAAGGTCCAGGTCGCGTCGGATATCAAGTGAAGCACGGCGATGCTGCGGCGCCGAATTGGGGTTTGGCTCGCGGCATCGTTGCTGGCGTTATGCTTCCTTCCGGCCGGTCCGGCCTCTGCGGAGGGCGCCGGGGTGAGCACGCTGGCCGAGATGTTCGAAAGGCTGAAGGGCTGCTGGCAGCCTCCCGCGCTGCCGCGGGGCCATCCGGGGATGCAGATCACGGTGCTGTTCAGCCTGACGCGCAGCGGAGGGATCCTCGGCAAGCCGCGGATTACCTTTGAGACGCCGGAGGCCTCCGAGGCCGACAGTATTGCCTATCGAACGGCTGTGATGGAGACCTTGCAGCATTGCACGCCGATGCCATTTACCGGGCGCCTGGGCGAAGCGATCGCCGGACGCCCCTTCAGAGTGCGGTTTGACGACCGCCGAAACCTCCGCAAACCAGAAGAGAGACGAGCATGGCTGACAACGAAAATACTTTGATCCTCGAAACCACCCAGGGTCCCGTGACCATCGAAATGCGCCCCGATCTGGCGCCGGGCCACGTCGCCCGCATCAAGGAACTGGTGCGCGAAGGCTTCTATGACGGCATCGTGTTCCACCGCGTTATCGACGGCTTCATGGCGCAGACCGGCTGCCCGCAGGGCACCGGTACCGGCGGTTCCGGCAAGAAGCTGAAGGCCGAATTCAACAACGAGCCGCACGTCCGCGGCACGCTCTCGATGGCCCGCGCGGCGAGCCCGGATTCCGGCGACAGCCAGTTCTTCATCTGCTTCGACGACGCCTCGTTCCTCAACAAGCAGTACACGGTGTGGGGCAAGGTCACCGAAGGCATGGAGAACGTCGACAAGATCAAGCGCGGCGAGCCGGTCAAGGATCCCGACAAGATCGTCAAGGCGCACATGGCCGCCGACGCGGCGGCGTAAGCTTACTCACTGGCAAACGACGTCATGCCCGGCCATCGCGCGAAGCGCCGCTTCGCTAGGTGTGTCGGGCATCCACGTTTAGGGACCTCCGAAGCGCCATGCGCACAGACCTCTTCGACTTTGAACTGCCCGCCGAGAACATCGCGCTGCGTCCCGTCAGCCCGCGGGATTCCGCGCGGATGCTGGTGGTGCAGCCGGGGGCCGCGTTGCAGGACCACGTCGTTTCCGACCTGCCGGACTGGTTGCGCCCCGGCGACCAGCTGGTGGTCAACGATACCAAGGTAATTTCCGCGCAGCTGGCCGGCCGCCGCATCGGCCGCGAGCCCGAGACCAGGATCGACGCCACGCTGATCAAGCGGCTCGACGGTTCGCGCTGGCAGGCGTTGGTCAAGCCGGCCAAGCGGCTGCTCAAGGGCGATACCGTTCGCTTCGGTCATGAAGGGCGGGTCTGCCTGCTCGGCCATCTCGATGCGACAGTCGAGCACAAGGGCGACGCAGGCGAGGTAACCTTCGCCTTCACCTTCCACGGCCCGGCGCTGGACCAGGCGATCGCTGAACTCGGTGCGCCGCCGTTGCCGCCTTACATCGCCGCGCGGCGCACGCCCGATGAACGCGATGCCGCCGACTACCAGACCATGTTCGCCACGAACGATGGCGCGGTGGCGGCGCCCACGGCCGGGCTGCATTTCACCCCGGCGCTGGAAGCGGCGCTGCGCGCGCGCGGCGTTGGCCTGCACCGGGTGACGCTGCATGTCGGGGCAGGGACGTTCCTGCCGGTCAAGGTCGAGGATACCGCCGAGCACAAGATGCACGCCGAATGGGGCATGATCTCGCGCGAAACGGCGGATGCGCTGAACGCCGCGCGCGCGGCAGGCGGTCGCGTCGTCGCCGTCGGCACGACCTCGCTGCGGCTGCTGGAAAGTGCCGCCACTGAGGACAATGTCATTCATCCGTTCGCCGACGAGACCGCGATCTTCATCACGCCGGGCTACCGGTTTCGCGCGGTCGACCTGTTGTTGACCAATTTCCATCTGCCGAAGTCGACGCTGTTCATGCTGGTCTCCGCCTTCAGCGGCTTCGATACTATGACCAAGGCCTATGCGCACGCCATCGCGTCGGGCTATCGGTTCTACTCCTATGGCGACGCCAGCCTGCTGTTTCCGGATAAAAACATCTCATGACCGTCGCTAATCATTTCGAACTGCTCGGCACTGACGGCGTCGCGCGCCTGGGCAAACTGACCACGCCGCATGGCGAGGTCCGCACCCCGGCCTTCATGCCGGTCGGCACGCTGGGCGCCATGAAGGGCCTGCACTGGCGCGAAGTGCGCGACGCGGGCGCCGATATCGTGCTCGGCAATACCTATCACCTGATGCTGCGCCCCGGCGCGGAACGTATCGCGGCGCTGGGCGGCCTGCAGAAATTCACCACCTGGAACGGACCGATGCTGACCGATTCCGGCGGTTTCCAGGTGATGTCGCTGGCGCAGCTGCGCAAGGTGACCGAGCAGGGCGTGACGTTCCGTTCGCATATCGACGGCGCCAAGTTCGAATTGACGCCGGAGCGCGCCATCGAAATCCAGCGGCTGCTGAATTCCGATATTGCGATGCAGCTCGACGAATGCGTGCGGCTGCCGGCCGAGCACGCCGACATCGACCGCGCCATGCAGCTCTCGCTGCGCTGGGCCGAGCGCTGCAAGCGCGCCTTCGAGACCGCGCCGGAGGGCTATATGCTATTCGGCATTGCGCAGGGCGGCGACGTGCCGGAACTGCGCCGGGCCAGCGCGCAAAGCCTCGTCGATCTTGGTTTCCATGGTTACGCAATCGGCGGCCTCGCGGTCGGCGAGCCGCAGGCGGTGATGCTGGCGATGATCGAGGAAGTGGTGCCGATCCTGCCTTCGGACCGTCCGCGCTACCTGATGGGCGTTGGCACGCCGGACGACATGCTGGAAGCGGTGGCGCGTGGCGTCGATATGTTCGACTGCGTGATGCCGACCCGCAACGGCCGCCACGGCATGGCGTTCACGCGGCATGGCCAGCTCAACATGCGCAACGCCCGCCACATCGACGATCCCCGTCCGCTCGACGAGGAAAGTGAGTGGCCCGCGACGCGCGACTACTCACGTGCATACATCCACCATCTGGTGCGCTCCGGCGAAACGCTCGGCGCCATGCTGCTGTCGGAAATCAACATCGCCTATTACCAGAGCCTGATGCAGGGCATCCGCGCGGCGATCAAGGCGGGGACATTCCAGGAATTTCGCGAGCGCACCCGCGCATGCTGGGCGCAGGGCGACATCGCGCCGCGCTAGGCTCCGTCATTGCGAGGAGCGAACCGACGCGGCAGATGCTTCGGGCTAGGACTGGATTGCTTCGTCGCAAGGGCTCCTCGCAATGACGAGCTTAGAAACTTCGGTATATACAGGTCAGTTGCAGGCGATCTTCCTGAATGCGTGCTTGGTGACGAAGCCATAGCCGCAGGTATCGCAGGTCCAGAGATAGCTGACGATATCATCGGTGAGGAAAGCCGAGGCCTCGGCGGCGACCATCGAATCCGCGCAGACCGGACAAGTCGGCAGTGCGCTGCCGCGTGGGGATGGATGAAACTCCTTGGTCGAACGGGCAGCAAGCGCTGGCATCGTGACCTCCTGGCTCTCAAGTTCATCATCTATCATTGTCGAGCATAGACTGATTTGTTTGACCGTGTCGCAACAGAATTGCGTTGGTTTTAGGAATTTTGATTCCATTATGTTTCGCAATGCAGCGAGAACGAGGTGCTTGCGCTGGCCCGCGAACCGCCACACATGATCGGTAGTTCATGAAAATACCATCGTGTCGCATCAACCGAGAGCAGGGGGATTTACCATGGATACATCGCTGGAAACCACGACGCACCGTCCCGGCCGCGGCCGCATCTTCGGCAGCATCGTCGAGGCGACCGGCGATACGCCGATCGTCAAACTGGTGCGGCTGCCGCAGCAGCACGGCGTCACGGCGACCATTCTCGCCAAGCTGGAATACTTCAATCCGGCAGCGAGCGTGAAAGACCGCATCGGCGCCGCCATGATCATCGCCATGGAAAAGGCCGGCGTCATCAATGCCGACACCGTGCTGATCGAGCCGACTTCGGGCAACACCGGCATCGCGCTGGCCTATGTAGCGGCGTCGCGCGGCTACCGGCTCAAGCTGGTGATGCCGGAATCGATGTCGATCGAGCGCCGCAAGATGCTGGCCTTCCTCGGTGCAGAGATCGTGCTGACGCCGGCCGCGCAGGGCATGAAGGGCTCGATTGCCGCCGCGGAAGAGCTGGTGCGAACGACGCCGAATGCGGTGATGCCGCAGCAATTCAAGAACCTCGCCAATCCGGAAATCCACCGCCGCACCACCGCCGAGGAGATCTGGAACGATACCGATGGCAACATCGATTTTTTCGTCGCCGGCGTCGGGACCGGCGGCACCATCACCGGCGTCGGCCAGGTGCTGAAGCCGCGAAAGCCGTCGCTGCGGGTGGTCGCGGTCGAGCCCGAGGAAAGCCCGGTGCTCTCCGGCGGCCAGCATTCGCCACACAAGATCCAGGGCATCGGCGCCGGCTTCGTGCCCGACGTGCTGGACCGTGGGGTGATCGACGAGATCATCAAGATCAACAGCGCCACGGCGATCGAGACCTCGCGGGCGCTGGCGCGCAACGAAGGTATTCCCGGCGGCATCTCGTCCGGGGCCGCGATCGCCGCGGCACTGCAGATCGGCAAACGGCCGGAGAACGCCGGCAAGGTCATTCTGGCGATTGTGCCGTCGTTCTCGGAGCGCTATCTCTCGACCGCACTGTTCGAAGGAATCTGATCACCATGGCCCAGACCCCGCGGCGCCCGCGCACGCTCCAGGATGCCCGTAGCGAGGCCGAGGCCGCATTCAAGCAGACCACCACCAAGGTGGTCGAGGCTCCGGTGAGCAAGCCGGCGCTGCCGGGTATCCGCGAACTGGTGTCGCTGCGGATCGATCAGGACGTGCTGGAGCACTTCCAGCAGGATGGTCCGGGCTGGCAGGACCGCATCAATGATGCGCTGCGCAAAGCCGCGGGCAAATAGCCGGTGAGGTTTTCACGCCGGGCGGGCAGGTGGGTGTAACTCTGGGGTATATTTGTCAGCTTGCCGCGCGGACCGGCACCGGCGCCGGGCTGCGCAGGTTGAGCATGTTGCCGAACAGGATCAGCGCCGCGCCGAGCACGGTATAGATATCGAGGCGCTCGGCGTAGAGCAGCCAGCCGATGGTGGCGCTGAGCGGCACGCGCAGGAAGTCCATCGGCACCACCACGGTGGCGTCGGCGTAGAGCATCGCCCGCGCCATGCAGAAGTGAGAGAAGGTGCCGCAGAACGCGATCACCACCAGCCAGCCCCAGACGTAGGCCGACGGCCACTGCCAGAAATACAGCGCCGGAAAAAAGCCGGCGGCCGATTGCACGACGATCATCCAGAAGATGATCTTCAGCGCGCTGTCGGTGCGCGTCAGCGATTTGATCATGGTGATGGAAATGCCGAAGCCGAAGGCGGCGCCAAGCGCGACCAACTGGCCGAGATTGACCGCGCCGGCCGTCGGCCGCACGATCACGATGACGCCGATCAGGCCGAGCACGATGGCGGTGATCTTCCACACCGTCACCCGCTCGCCTAGGAACACCGCGGCCATGATCGCGATCCAGATCGGCATCGTGAACTCGATCGAGACTAGCTGGCTCAGCGGAATCAGCGTCAGCGCGAAGAACCAGCCGATCTGCGCGATGTAGTGCACCAGATTGCGGGTGACGTGCGTCAGCGGACGCGCGGTCCTCATCGCCGCCAGCCCGCCGTTAAAGTGTAGGATCGGCAGCAGCATGAAGAAGCCGATCACCGAACGGATTTCCATCACCTGGAACACGTTCAACTCGCGCAGCGTCTCGCGACCGGCAATGGCGACGAACAGCATCAGCAGCAGCCAGCCGGACATCCACAGCGCAGCGCGGGATTTGGACGGCGAGCGATCCATGGCAGCGAACTAACCAGTGTGTTGCGTTGCAAAAACGAAGCAAAGTTCAACGTATGAAAGGGCAGGTTGTATCGGCGACATCGCATGGCTTTGCAATGTGCAATTAGGGCGGAGCTGCGATGCGCGAGCGCCACGGAATCCCGACAAAGAAAAACCCCGGCTGCGAAAGCGCAAACCGGGGTTTCGAATTTACAAGGCTAAACGATCAGCTGCGCGACAGCGAGATGTTGGCGCCCTTGAACGCGCCCTCGGAGCTGATGGCCACATTCTGCTTGTTGCCATTGGTGGTCATGGTCAGCTTGGCTGTAAACGCCGGCGCCGACACGGTGACATTGAACTGGCCGTTGCCGGCACGGCCTTCCAGCGAACCGGAAACGTTGCGGGTGGTCTCGGCCCAGGTGCCGGAGAGCGTGCCGGCCTTGGCGATCACGTCGCTCTTCAATTCAAACTTGTAGCTGTCGCTGGCGCACAGCAAGGCCTGATTGAGGCCGTTGCCTTCGCTGCTGACGGCGTAGGTCGCCTTGCATCGAATGCGCTCCTTGGAGCCGTCCTCAAGCGAGATCGTGCCGTTGCCGGACCACACGCCGGCCATGCCCGCGAACGGGGCGGACTGCGCGTAGGCCGCCGAGCCCGAAAGACCGAGTGCCGCGCAAATAGCGGCGGCGCGGAAGAACTGCGAAGAGGCCGGACGCGAAATCATGAGATCATTCCCAGTTGAGTTATTGACGTGAAGCTTCCCAGCGACCGCTGCAGGGAACGCCACCGGAGGCACCATTCCACTTGCCGGAACCGGTATTGCCAGAGAGCTGGCCGTTCGCATAGGCGGCGCCGATCGAAACCTTGACGCTGCCTTCACGGCCGACCTTGCCGGACACGTCGGCGCCCGGTGCGGTGACCTTGCCGTCGGTCACGGTCAGCGGATAGCGCGCCGTCGGCTCGCAGGTGCCGGTCTTGGTGACGATGGTAACATTCCACAGACCGTCATAGGGGGTCTCGGCATTGGCCGGAGCGGCAGCAAAAGCGACAGCGCTCAAAATCAGCGAATGGCAAAAAAACGTACGGATGCGGTTGAAACGCATTGGATCAAATCCTTGATGTTGTGATGGCCGTCTTATCCGGGTGTAATGTGTCCAAAGTTTGCTGCAGTGCAGTAAACGCCCAGAAACCGTCTCACTTGTAGTGAACGGGCCGACGCCAAGTTGGTTCCAGCGCAGTCGCGTTTACCCAAGTACCGGGAAGTTGTCAGGCCAGCTTGGGTGCCTTGGTGGCAAACTGCTCGTCCTGGGCCACGGCCGGCAGGCTGCCATGGGCAAGCGCGTGATCGATGATCTCGCCCAGCAGCTTCTGGCCCAGTGGCGCCAAAGCGCGCTCCCATAATTCGCGGGCCGTCTCGCCTTTCTTCACAAAGCACCATTCCTGCAGGGCGATGGCGCCGCCATCCATGGTGTCGGCGAGGTGATAGATGGTGCCGCCGGCGATCGGGTCGCCCTCGCGGATCGTCCATTCGACGGCGGCAATGCCGCGATGGCGCGGTAGCAGCGACGGATGGTAGCCGATGCCACCCAGTTTCGAGGCCGCCAGCGCGTCCCTGCCGATCCGGGCGTGGCTGT
This sequence comes from Tardiphaga sp., assembly GCF_028290785.1. Lineage (GTDB taxonomy): Bacteria > Pseudomonadota > Alphaproteobacteria > Rhizobiales > Xanthobacteraceae > Tardiphaga. Next base: position 18,838 of record NZ_JAQGJD010000329.1, read on the forward strand.
GGGCGGTGACGATCAGGTCGGTGCCCTCGGCGATTTCGGAGGCGTTCACGTTCTTCGGGTCGGCCTGCACGGTGACCGGGATGCCGGCGGCCTTGGCAGCGGCGGCCAGCCGGTCTTCGGCGTCGGCGACGACGACGCGGGCGATTTCGACATCGTGGGTCCGCAGCATCTCAAGGGTGATGACGCCAAAATGACGGGAGCCGACGAGCGTAATCCGCATGGTTCAGGTGTCCGCTTAGGAGGGAATTGGCCGGGAACCCGGCCGGATGGTGTGTTGGGCTGTGGTGGGCGGGATGGGGCTCGAACCCATGACCATTCGATTAAAAGTCGAATGCTCTACCAACTGAGCTACCCGCCCCCAAGGGGTGCATAGAAGGCGGGTCCGCGCGGGTCAAGGGCGGGACCGCCAGTTGCCGATATTGTCTGTCGATGACGCCCCGGACGGGCGGTCAACTGGCCTCGCGGTGAATTTCCGAGGTGGCGGGCTGGGCGACCTGCATCGGGTGCGGCATCGCCTCCTGGCGCAGACCGATCAGCTCGGCGGTGCGAATGGTCGTATTACGCCACCAGACGAAATCGTTGCTCCGCGAATTCTCGAGGATGGCGATCGCCACCGCGGACAGGAACGGCAGGCTTTCCAGCACCAGCACGCCGGCGAACACGTAGATCTCATGGACCTGCTTGAAACTGTTCGATGCGATCAGCACGCCAGCACCGATCAGCAGTAGCACGCCGATCACCGCTTCCCAGAACGCCTGGAACTCGATCGACATGTTGGACAGGCCGCCCTTGGAGGTCACGGCGAAGGGCAGATGCTCGGTGATGAGGCCGTTGGCGACGGCCCGTGACACCGTCCACTGCACCGACATCGCCGCCACCATCGCGCCCAGCATCTGCCAGGTCTTCACATGGACGCGCAGGCGGTACAGCGTGATGAAGTGGATCAGCGACACCAGGAAGGCGGCGATGATCGGCAGGGTCAGGATCTTGTCGGGAATCGCGATGTCGGCAAAGGCCACGATCGGCACCCAGACCAGGTTGAGCAGGGCGACCAGCACGCCAAGGCTTTCGGCGCCGAGCCAGTTCAGCCAGCCGAGACCGAATTCGCGCTTCTGGTCCTGCGTCATCCGGCTGGCGCCCGGCAGGAAGCGCCGCCAGTGCTTCTTGATGATCTGGAAGCCGCCATAGGCCCAGCGATGGCGCTGCTTCTTGAACGCCTCGTAGGTGTCCGGCAACAGGCCGTAGCCGTAGCGCACGTTGGTGTAATGCGTCAGCCAGCCGTGCTGCATGATCGACAGGCCGAGGTCGCTGTCCTCGCAGATGGTATCGCCAGCCCAGCCACCAACCGTGTCCATGGCGGTGCGGCGGATCAGGCACATGGTGCCGTGAACGATGATGGCGTTGGCCTCGTTGCGCTGGACCATGCCGATGTCGAAGAAGCCGGCGTACTCGCCGTTCATGATGTAGTGCATCAGCGAACGGTTGCCGTCGCGATGGTCCTGCGGCGCCTGCACCAGCCCGACGTTGGGATCGTTGAAGGCCGGCACGAGATCCTTGAGCCAGTTCGGCTCCACCATGTAATCGGCGTCGATGATGCCGATGATCTCGGCATCGACCGCGGTCCGCTCCATGGCGATGCGCAGCGCGCCCGCCTTGAAGCCCTCGACCTTCAGGGCGTTGATGAAGATGAAGCGCTCGCCGAGCGTCCGGCAGTAATCCTGGATCGGTTGCGTGAACGCCGGATCGGGCGTGTTGTTAATGATCACCACGCATTCGAAATTCGGATAATCGAGCCGCGCCACCGCATCCAGCGTCAGCTTCAGCATCTCCGGCGATTCGCGATAGGCCGGGATGTGGATCGAGACCTTCGGAAAATGACCGTCGGCCGGAATCGCGAGCGCGGAGGTCTGCGCCGCGGTAAGCAGCCGGCGCGGCGCCCGGCCGAAGGCGATCGCCGCGATCTCCTCGATCCGCGCCATGGCGATCAGCACCAGCGGCACCAGCAGGGTCAGGCCGAGCGTCAGCGCAAAGGCCGAGCCCCAGACGAAATAATGGCCCTGCTGGTAGGCGAAGATCGTTGCCACCCAGGCGCCAACGCCGTTGGCCGCCGCCGACAGCACGAAAGCCTGCATCAGAGTGGGGGTGACCAGCTGCAGGACCGGCAACGACAGCAGAATACCGACCAGCAGCGCGATGCCGGCGAGTTTCCAGTGCGCTTCATCGACCACCGGGCCGGTCCAGGCGAATTTCGGCTCGCGAGCGGCGTTGAGGATGCCCCAATACGGACCGACGCCGCCTTCGAAGAACTTCCAGGGCTGATCGATCGCCTCGACGATGTTGTATTCCATGCCGATGGCTTCGGCGCGGCTGACGAAGGTGCGCAACGTCACCGCCTGTTCGAACGGGCCGGGGACCGCGCTCTTCAAATTATAGCCGGCGCTCGGCCAGCCGAATTCGGCGATCACGATGCGCTTCCCGGGGAAGGCGTCGCGCAGTTTCTGGTAGATGATCAGCGCCTGATCGACCGCCTGCTGGTCCGAGAAGCCTTCCCAATACGGCAGAATATGCGCGGCGATGAAATCGACCGATGACGCCAGTTCGGGATGTTCGATCCAGATGTTCCAGATTTCGCCGGTGGTGACCGGTACGTTGACCTGACTCTTGACGCGCTGGATCAGCTTGACGAGGTCTTCGACCTTCTGCTCGCCGCGGAACACGGTCTCGTTGCCGACCACAATGCCGTTGACGTTGCTGTTGCGCTTGGAGAGGTCGATCGCCGAGAGCATTTCGCGCTCGTTGCGATCGACGTTCTTGTCGATCCAGGCGCCGACCGTGACCTTCATGCCGACTTCGTTGGCGATCGGGGGAACGAGTTCGACGCCGCCGGTCGATGAATACAGACGGATGGCGCGGCTGACCGTGGAAAGCTTGGTCAGGTCGGCGCGAATCTTGTCGGGGTTGGGAATATTATCGACGTCGGGGTGAGCCGTGCCGTCGAACGGGGCATAGGAAACGCTGGGGAGGATGCCTTTGAAGTCGGGAGCTTCCTGCTTCTCGCGCAAGATGCCCCAAAGGGCGGCATGAGCAGCAGTTACAAACAACAGAACGGCGACGACGGCGCGCATCGCGAGTAAACCATGATGGGGCGAGCGTGGCCGGGAAGCGGACCCGTCCCCTAGGTCCGACCAGAACGACGGTAGCAGAACAATATCTCTGCCACGCGGATTAACAACTCATATGACGCCGTGGCGTTTTGAGGGCGGCAACTATTCAAAACCGCGAATAATTGCCGCCGTTCCGGCGCCGCTGAATTTATTTCGGCGCGTCGGCCGGCTTCGCTTCAGGCGATGCGGCTGGGGCGGGTGCAGGCGCCGCGCCGCCACTCGGACCGGGAGTTACGGGCGTGACGGCGGCGGTCTGCGGCTGGGCGTTCGGATTGATCCAGCAGGCATGGACGCGGCCGTTCAGGCTGTCCGGCACTTTCGGATCGAGCGCGCCGAATCGCACCAGGCAACGGAACGTCGCCTGCACATGGCCGCCCGGGCAGCCGAAGCGATCGTAGAGATCGAGATGGCGGAATGCGGTGTCGAGGTCGTCGCGCCACATCAGCACCACGACGCGGCGGCCGAGCCAGACGCACTCCGGATTTCCGGCGGGACCGTTGATGGCGTTGGTCGCTTCGACGAATTCGTCGGTCTTCTTCTGGCTGTCCTTGGCCACATCGGTGGGCGAGGGCGCATTCGCCGCCGGCTTCTGGTCCTGCGCGCCGCTCTGCGCGACCGCTCCGGTCATGCCGAGCAACAGCGCAAATCCTGCTGCGGCGATACAACGCACACCCGCACTTTGGAACCCGAACACCAGTCGACGCATAAAGTCCCCGATAAAGTTGGCTGCCACGACGCTCCGACGCTGCTGTCAGATGCCGCTTAAATAGGTCCCCAATACGGCGAAGACCGCGCCTGAATCCCATGACGGACATTTTGGATTTTGTCCAGCAATGCCGGAAATTTGTGGCGATTTCGCAGGACCACCGCGAGACAAGACTGTGATTGCCTGCAACCTGCTCTTGGCAGATCGGCGGTGACGGGCTAATCGACGGACGTCTCTGGAGGACGGAACCGATTTCCTACCGCACGCCGCTGGCGCTTCTCCTGTTATCCCTTAGCTCGATCGCGGCGGTATGGTGGTGGCTCGCCACCCCCGTCTCGCTGGTGCGCGCCCCGATCGATCCCGCGGCCAGGCTGGAATGCGTGTCCTACGCGCCGTTCCGCGGCGACCAGACGCCGTTGATTCCCACCACGCAGATTTCCGCCGAGCAAATCGCGCAGGATATGGCGCAGCTCGCCAAGATATCGAAGTGCGTGCGCACCTATTCGATCGAGAACGGCCTCGATCAGGTGCCGGAACTGGCCGGCAAGGTCGGCCTCAAAGTGATCCAGGGCATCTGGCTCGGCAGCAACCGGCTGAAGAATCTGGCGCAGATCGCCATCGCGGTTCAGCTGACGAAAGAATATCCGAGTGTCATCAGCGCCGTCGTCGTCGGCAACGAAGTGCTGTTGCGCGGCGAGATGACCGCCGCCGATCTGGCGGCCAACATTCGTTCGGTGAAATCGCAGGTCAAGGTACCCGTCACCTATGCCGACGTCTGGGAATTCTGGCTGCGCAACCGCGAGATCTATGACGCCGTCGATTTCATCACCATTCACATCCTGCCGTATTGGGAAGACTTCCCGATCCGCGCGAAGAATGCCGCCGCCCATGTGGACTCGATCCGCAAGCGCGTTGCGGTGGCTTTCCCGAACAAGGAAATCTTGATCGGCGAGACCGGCTGGCCCAGCGCCGGGCGGATGCGCGACAGCGCGTTGCCGTCGCGCACCAACCAGGCGCGGGTGGTGTCGGAAATCCTCGATCTGGCCAAGCGCGAGAATTTTCGCGTCAACCTGATCGAGGCCTATGACCAGCCCTGGAAGCGCGATCTCGAAGGCACCGTCGGCGGCTATTGGGGCCTGATCGACGACCAGGCTCGCGCGCTGAAATTTCCGGCGGGGGTGCCGATCACCAATTACCCGGCGTGGAAGCTGCAGATGGGGCTCGGGCTCGGGCTCAGCGTGCTGGTATTCGCGGTGGGCATGCTGGCGCTGCGACGGCGCCCGTGGTCGCCGCGCTTCGTGTCGTGGCTGACTGTAGCGATTTCGGCGACCGCGGCCGGCATACTGCTCGGCGTTGCCGCCGATAAGATGATATATGAAAGCTACGGTCTCGGTCGCTGGCTGCAATGGGGCGGGTTGCTGGCCGCCGGCGTGGCGTCGCCGCTGCTGTGCGCCTATGCGACCATGTCTGGGCGCGCGCTGCCGACTTTCCTGGAATTGCTCGGTCCCCGGCCGTTCCGGACCGGTTCGGTCTCGACCGTGCTGCTGGGTCTGACGCTGATTGTCACCGCGTTGATCGGCGCGGAGACCGCGCTCGGCTTCGTGTTCGATCCGCGCTATCGCGACTTTCCGTTTGCGGCGCTGACGATGGCGGTGGTGCCATTCGCCGGGCTGATGCTGGTCAACCGTCCGCAGGAAGGCACTCGCCCGATCGCCGAGTCGGTGTTTGCCGGCGTGTTCGTGCTGTCGGTGCTGTATGTCGGCTTCAACGAGGGGCCGGACAACTGGCAGTCGCTGTGGACCTGCGCGATCTATCTGCTGTTCGGCATCACGCTGTGGCGGGCGCGGGCCGTGCAAATCCCAGAATAAGCAGGCCGACCGCGAGGCCGGACAGGCCGATATTATAAAGCACGATGCCGAAACCGGCGGCGACGATCGCCCCGGTCAGCAGCACGATCGACGGCCGCATCAGGTTCAGCAGGGCGATCACCACGGCGACCATGCCGAACACCGAACTCTTGAACAGCGACGTCACCAGCAACCGGGTCTTGCACAGCATGGTCGGAAGGCCGGCGTCGCAGGCGAGCGCCACGGACGACAGTTCGATGGCCATGTAGCGCAGATAGATCGCATAGCCGACGCTCAGGAAGCCGACGATGAGAAGCCATTGGACCTGGCGGGCGGTGAGCCGGAACGGATCTTTTTTCATGGCCTGACTATGGTTCGGATCGCGCCGCGGGACAACCCGGCGCGCGATCGGGTGAGTCGGTTCGATTCAGGTAACGCTTCAAGTTCCGGCACCAACCGATTCGAAGGGCTGTTGTTTCGTCGTTCAGCGTATCCCGAGGAACGTGGTCAGCGACGACTGCGGCTTGGGCGGAGGCGCGGGTTCTTCGACCGGTTTGGGCGGCTGCACCTGCTCGGTACGCTGGTTATAGGCAGGGGCGCGCTTGCGCGGTGCCGGCTTGGCCGGCGCAGCAGTGGCGGCCGCTGGCGCGTCGTTCTTCAAGGCCAGTCGTTGGCCATCGAACAACGAGGTCTCGCAGATCCGGTTGCTCTCGGTCATGATGGCGCAAATCTTGGCCGCCGTGGCGGCGTCGCTGATCGGGCCGAGCACGAGGCGCAATTGCATGCCAAGCCCCGTAGAGCGTTCCTTGACCATGATGATCGGCCGCAGTCCTGCCAGCGCCTTGTTGGAACTGGAGATGCCGCGCCACAGCGCACGCAGCCCGTCGATCGAATTGGCCGTGCCGACGTCGATGCCGAATTCGGTGCGCGGGACCGGCGTGGCCGGCGTTTCCGCTGCGGCTTCTGCAACCGGGGCGGCCGGCTGCACCGATGCCGTGGTTTCAGGCGCGGCTGGCGCTGAGGGCGCCGCCGGGGGATCGCTGAGCTTCGACGCCGCGACGTCCGGCGGCGCCATCATCGATTTCCACGCGACCAGGGGCTCGGACTGGATCGACTGACCGGCCGCGGCGGATTGGGCCGGAGCTTCCTTGACTGCGGCTTCCTTCGGCGCGTCCTTGACCGGCACTTCCTTGGCGGGAGGCTCCTTGGCAGCTGCCTTGGCCGCCGGTGCTTCGACCGGCGCGCTCGCGACAGGCCCGATCAGAGGCGCCGATGGGATGGTCGGCAAGGACGCTGCGGTTTGCGGCGCCGGCGCAGGCTCAACGGTGACCAACGCCGCGACAGGTGTCGGCGGCACCACGGCTGCCGGAACGGCGGCTGCTGCCTGGCGCTTGATGGAGCCAGTGACGGATTCAAGACCCTGTTCGACCGAGGTGACTCGCGAATACAGCCGGTCGCGGTCGCTGTTCAGCGTTTCAATGGCCTGCGACAGCCGCTTGGCTTCGCTCTGCGTCTCGCGGGCGACAAGCTGGATCTGCTGCGACTGTCGCGCCATTAGTTCGGAGGAGGCCAGTTGCTCGCGGCGCAGTTGCGATTGCGACTGGCTGGCGAGCACCGCCACGATCACCGCGGCCACGGCGCCAGCCCCCCACGATCCCAGCCGCCACAGCATGCGGCGGTCGAGTGTGTCCTCGTCCGCCAGGAAACTGGTCAACCATCCGCCGTGGTGCTGTGCCGAAAGCGTGTCGGCCCACTGATCGCGATCTTCTGCCATCCGACGTCTTTGGCGCTCCCTGCGGCCCTACGAATCACAGCCAAACATTATCAGGAAACCGCCGGGGAACCTGCGGATAGCGCGGCGCGGTGACAGCGAAACTGCTTTCCCCTTTCAGCCAAAAACGCTTTATGAGGGCGGCGGCGCCGTTCGCGCCTCAATACGGGGATTCGGATGAGCGGCAGAACCAGCCTGACCATTGTGCTTGCGGCCGGCGAAGGCACGCGGATGCAATCTTCGACGCCGAAGGTGCTGCATCAGGTCGCCGGACAATCGCTGCTGGCCCATGTGCTGGGCGCAGCGCCGCATGGCCCCGGCTCAGCGCTGGCCGTCGTCGTGGGGCCCGACCACCAGCCGGTGGCCGACGAGGCGAAGCGGGCCCGGCCGGATGCCGCGACCTTCATCCAGCGCGAGCGGCTCGGCACCGCGCATGCCGTACTCGCTGCGAAGGCGGCCATCGCTCAGGGCGCCAACGATATTCTAATTGCGTTCGGCGATACGCCGCTGATCTCGGCCGACACCTTCGAACGCCTGCGCGCGCCGCTGCAGTCGGGCGCCGCGCTGACGGTGCTGGGATTTCGCGCCGCCGACCCGACCGGCTATGGCCGGCTGCT
>NZ_JAQGJD010000189.1 GCF_028290785.1 Tardiphaga sp.
CCGGCCGCACCCGTGAGCCGCGGGTCGATGCCGATATAGATCGCGCGCACCAAAGTCGGGATATCCGCTTCGCCCTTGGCGAGGCGGTGCAGGATCGAGGCTTCGCGAGCCTTGCGATGACGGATCAGGAAGCGGACATATTTTGGCGCGTCGGGAATTTCCGGGCCGTGGCCGGGAAAATACAGATTCTCCGGGCGCGCGGCGAGCTTTTCCAGCGAGGCCATGTAATCGACCATCGAACCGTCCGGCGGCGCCACGATCGACGTCGACCAGCCCATCACGTGATCGGCGACGAACAGATAGTTCTTCTCGCGCCAGGCGAAGGCCATGTGGTTGGCGGTGTGGCCCGGCGTGGCAACGCCCTCGAGCGCCCAGCCATCGCCTTCGATGGTCTCGCCATCGGCGACCAGAACATCGGGCACAAAATCGCGGTCGGCGCCGGATTCCGGCGAGTGCTGCTCGCTCTCGTAGCGCGGCCGCGAGGCACGGTGCGGGCCTTCGGCATAGACCGTGGCACCGGTTGCCGCCTTGAGCGCTGCGGTGTTCGGCGAATGGTCGTTATGGGTGTGGGTGACGATGATGTGGGTGACGGTCTCGCCCTTCACCGCATCGAGCAGCGCCTGGATGTGGGCTTCGTTGCGCGGGCCGGGATCGATGATGGCGACGCGGCCTTCACCGACAATGTAGCTGTTGGTGCCGGAAAAAGTGAACGGCGAAGGATTGTCGCACAGGATGCGGCGCACGCCGGGGCGTACCTGATCGACGACGCCGGGCTTGAGCGGATAATCGCGATTGAACGGAACGTCGTCGTTGGCGCTCATGTGGGGGATCTCGGTTGCCGGCGGCGTGCGTAGGATGGGTTGAGCGCAGCGAAACCCATCGGCTGAGGGTGATGGGTTTCGCAAGAGCTCAACCCATCCTACGATCTACTACGATCTACTCGTCATTCCGGGGCGCGAGCGCCGTTAGGCGATCGCGAACCCGGAATCTCGACATGGGAGTGTGCCTACAACGTCAAGCCATCTCGGGATTCCGGGTTCACGTCCGGCAAGAGCCGGCCGTGCCCCGGAATGACGAGTGTTGTAGCAGCGTCTACCCGAACGCCTGGATGCCGGTGATGGCGCGGCCGAGGATCAGCGCGTGGACGTCGTGGGTGCCCTCGTAGGTGTTGACCGTCTCGAGGTTCTGGGCGTGGCGCATCACGTGGTATTCGACCTGGATGCCGTTGCCGCCATGCATGTCGCGGGCAACGCGGGCGATGTCCAGCGCCTTGCCGCAATTGTTGCGCTTCATGACCGAGATCATGTCCGGGTGGAAATTGCCTTCGTCCATCAGGCGGCCGACGCGCAAGCTACCCTGCAGGCCGAGCGTGATCTCGGTCAGCATGTCGGCGAGCTTCTTCTGCACCAATTGCGTGGCGGCGAGCGGACGGTTGAACTGCTTGCGGTCCAGCGTGTACTGGCGCGCGCGCGCCATGCAGTCCTCGGCGGCGCCGAGCACGCCCCAGGAGATGCCGTAGCGGGCGCGGTTGAGGCAGCCGAACGGGCCCTTCAGGCCGGACACATTGGGCAGCAAGGCTTCTTCACCGACCACCACGCCGTCCATCACGATCTCGCCGGTGATCGAGGCGCGCAAGCTCAGCTTGCCGCCGATCTTCGGTGCGGAGAGGCCCTTCATGCCCTTCTCGAGAATGAAGCCGCGGATCTGGTTGTTGTGCTCGGCGGACTTCGCCCACACCACGAACACGTCGGCGATCGGGGCGTTGGAGATCCACATCTTGGAACCGGTGATGCGGTAGCCGTCGGCGCACTTCTCGGCGCGGGTCTTCATGCCGCCGGGATCGGAGCCGGCATCGGGCTCGGTGAGGCCGAAGCAGCCAACCCACTCGCCTGACGCGAGCTTGGGCAGGTACTTCTTGCGCTGGTTCTCGTCGCCGTAGGCGTAGATCGGATACATCACCAGCGACGACTGCACCGAGTTCATCGAGCGATAGCCGGAATCGACGCGCTCGATCTCACGGGCCACGAGGCCGTAGGCGACGTAGCTGGCGTTGGCGCAGCCATATTCTTCCGGCAGCGTGATGCCGATCAGGCCGAGCTCGCCCATCTCGTTGAAGATCTCGCGGTCGGTGTGCTCGTTGAGATAGGCATCCGAAACGCGCGGCAGCAGCTTGTCCTGGGCATAAGCGCGCGCGGTGTCGCGGATCATGCGCTCGTCTTCGGTGAGCTGGTCATCGAGCAGGAACGCGTCGTCCCACTGAAAACTCGTCGCGGCGGCCGGTCTGTCCTTGGCCTTGGGGGCAACGCTCATCGAAATCCCTTTCAGATTATTGCTTTTGGCAATTTTAAGTGACGCGTATTCCTATCGCAAAACCGGTAGCCACTTTTGCGGAATACGCGGCATGCCAGAGGCTGGAGTTTAAGTCTTTGACGTATCGCCATCAAGCTGTTCGTTGCAGGCGATCTCGATGCCGAAGCCGGACAGGCCCTTGTAGTCATGGGCCGACGAGGTGAGATGGCGGATCGAGGTGACGCCGAGGTCGCGCAGGATCTGCGCGCCGACGCCGATTTCGCGCCATTGCCGGTTGCGATCGGCTTCCGCCGATTTCGGCGCGTCGATCGGCGCCACGGGAACTCCGGCGGCGCCGTCACGCAGATAGACCAGAACGCCGCTGCCGGCCTTCTTGAAGTGCTCCAGCACGCTCTGCATGTTCTTCGGGCCGAAGAAGATGTCCTTGACGATGTTCGGCTTGTGGAACCGGGTCAGCACGTTCTTGCCGTCGCCGACATTGCCGTAAACGAAGGCGACGTGGTGGATCGGATCGAACGGCGAGCGGTAGGAATAGCCCTGCAGCGGCCCGATCGGGCTCTCGGTGGTGAAGCTGGAAACGCGCTCGATCAGCTTTTCGCGCGCCTGGCGGTAGGCGATCATGTCGGCGATGGTGACGTGCTTGAGCTTGTGCTTCGCCGCGAAGCTGACGACCTGCTCGCCCTTCATCACGGTGCCATCGTCGTTCATCAGCTCGCTGATGACGCCGACCGGCGCGAGGTTGGCGAGCTTGCACAGATCGACCGCGGCCTCGGTATGGCCGGAGCGCATCAACACGCCGCCTTCGCGTGCGATCAGCGGGAAGATATGGCCGGGACGCGCGAAATCGTTGGCGCCGGCATTGGGATTGGCCAGCGCGCGGCAGCACGAGGCGCGCTCATCGGCGGAGATGCCGGTGCCGCCGTCGGGCTTGTAGTCGATCGAGACGGTAAAGGCGGTGGTGTGGTTGGAATCGTTGTTGGTGACCATCGGATCGAGCCGGAAGCGGCGCGCGTCCTCGACGGTGATCGGCGCGCAGACGATGCCAGAGGTGTGGCGGATGATGAACGCCATCTTCTCGGCGGTACAGAACGACGCCGCGACAATCAGGTCGCCCTCGCCCTCGCGGTCGTCGTCATCGGTCACCACCACCATTTCGCCAGCGGCGAAGGCTTGCAGGACTTCGGGGATCGGATCGGCCATGGCGCGCACTCTCGGGACAGGTGACGACCATATGGCGCAGAGCGCCCGGGGACGCAACCCGCGGTTCCGGATGGGGGTATGCGGGTTCGGCGTGTGCGATGGTCGGTGAATAGGCGCGAACGGAGCCTCTTCTTCCCTCTCCCCCGCGCGAAGCCAAGCTTCGCTGGGTGGGAGAGGGTGGCCGCGCGCCAGCGCGGACGGGTGAGGGGTAGCCACGAACGGCAATCGCCCAGACACCCCTCATCCGTCGCGGACTTCGTCCGCGCCACCCTCTCCCACAAGGGGAGAGGGAAGAGTCCCTCGCGGCAAGGCCATCGCTCCACCCCTACGGCAGCACTTCGCGGCGTTCGGCGAGTTGCGCGTCCAGTTCGGCGCGCTTGGCGTCGAGCAGGCCCTGGTCGGCGGCGTCGATCACCTCGTATAGCGCGTGGGCGTCGCTGAGGCGGGTCACGGTGACGTAATCGGCCCCGGCGGCGTAGATGTCGGGCACATCCGCCAGCATGTCCGCGGTCGAGATGATCTTCGCGGTCGGATTGATCGAGCGGACGTGGCGCACCAGCTTCTCGTTATTGGCGCCCTTGAGCAGCGAATCCGGCACGCTGAGGATGATGATTTCCGCCTTGCCGACCCCGGCATGGGTCAGGGTGTCGACATTGCTGATATCGCCGTAGATCACGTGCTGACCGCGCTCGACCAGGGTGCGGAACACGTTGGGGTTGAAATCCACCACGCTGATCTGGTCGAGCAGCGACTTGTTCTGGCGCTCGATCTCGCTGAGCAGTGCGGAGGCGGCACGGTAGAAGCCGAGAATGACGATGCGGCGGGCGTCGCCATGTGCGGCGTCCTGGCCGGCCTCGTGGCCGCCCTGCGGCTGGCCGTGGTCGAGATCGCGCAACCCGATCCGCTTCAGGGGGCCGATCAGCGCCCGGGTGATCTGGTCGCTGCGCGTCATCGCGAAGGTGGACAGCACCGCAAGAATGACAAAGGCGAACGACGTCGCGCTGGAGGTCTGCGTGGTGATGTGGCCGGCAGCGATGCCGGTCTGCAGCACCACCAGCGAGAATTCGCTGATCTGCGCCAGATTCAGCGCCGGCAGCATGCTGGCGCGCAGCCCCTGCTTCATCAGGTACAGCGGCGCGAAGGTGGTGAGGACGCGGCTCGCCACGGTAAACACGGCGATGATCAGCGACAGCCCGATCACTGACAGGTTGGGAATCGGAATCGTCATGCCCACGGCGACGAAGAACAGCGTGATGAAGAAGTCGCGCAGCGTCGTCACCTTGGCGGTGACGTCCAGCGCATAGGGGAACGTCGACAGCGACACGCCGGCCACCAGCGAGCCCATCTCGCGCGACAGGTGCAGCCGTTCGGCGATTTCGCCGATCAGGAAGCACCAGGCCAGCGCGCCGAGCAGCACCAGTTCCGGGCGCCGCGCGATCTGATGGAATAGGTGCGGCAGGATGTAGCGACTGAGGATCAGCGCGGTCGCCACCAGCACGCCGACGCGGCCGATCGAGAGCACGATGACGGTGACCTGCAGGTCGGCGAGGCTCGGTTGCACCGCCAGAAACAGGATCGCGAAAATGTCCTGCAGCACCAGGATGCCCAGCGTGATGCGGCCGGGCAGCGTGTCGAGCTCACGCTTCTCGTACAACACCTTGACGATGACCACGGTGGAGGACAGCGCGCAGGCGATGCACAGGTACAGCGCGTCGAAATGACCGCCGGACAGCGGCAGGCCGATGGCCACGAAGAAAAGCGCGCCAAGCACGCAGCCGCCGATCAACTGCCCGCCGGCGGCGAACAGAATGACGCGGCCGGCGCGGATGATCTTCTTGAGGTCGATCTCCAGCCCGATCATGAACAGCATGAAGATCAGGCCGAGTTCGGAGATGGTGCTGATCGATTCGTCCGACTTGACCAGGCCGATGCCGAACGGGCCGATGAGGAAGCCGGCGACGAGATAGGCCAGGATCAGCGGCTGCTTGAAGAAATGCGCGGCCAGCCCGATGCCCCACGCAAACAGGATACACAACGTGATATCGCGAATAAGATCGTGCATGCCCAGCCAGTTGTCGGTGTGGGCGGCACTCTAAGGGCGCGGGCCATGAGGGCAAAGCGGTAAATGCGCACAAGTATGAGGCGAGAACGACCAATATCGCCGCCGCCCTTTCTATTGTTCCAGACCTTGAGCGGCACTCTGGCGCTGCTCCGCGCCTGGAGCGCACGGCCCCTCCCCGTCATTGCGAGCCCGCGAAAATCGCCGAAGGCGACTTTCGCGAGCGAAGCAATCCAGAAGCCTCACGCGCAGAAAGACTGGATTGCTTCGTCGCCAAGAGGCTCCTCGCAATGACGGCTATCGCTACGGCAAATCGACGATCTCGACCCAGTTCGGGTTCTTGCCGGTCGGGTATTGCTTGAGCATGGTCAGCTTGCCGGTCGTCTTGTCGATGGCGTAGCTGGTCATGCTGTTGGAGAGCTGGCCGACCGCCAGCAAGGTGCGGCCGGAGGAATCGATACTGAAGCCGCGCGGCTGTTTTTCGGTGGGATAGGAGTCGATCGGCGTCAACGCGCCGGTGTTCGGATCGACCGAGAACGCCGCCAGCGTGCTCGTCGTCCGTTCCGAGGCGTAGAGGAATTTGCCGTCCGGCGTGAGGTGGATGTCCGCCGCCCACGGCTTGCCGTCAAAGCCCTTCGGCAAGGCACTGGCGACCTGGGTTTCCTGCTTCAGCGTACCGGTCGCGGCATCCCACGGAAATACGTAGATCGCGGCGTCGAGCTCGTTGAGCAGATAGACGAACTGCTTGTCCGGCGAGAACACCAGATGGCGCGGGCCGCCTTTCGCCTTGACGCTGACGGTCGGCGGTTCGTTCGGCGACAGCGTGCCTTTGGTGGCGTCGAACTTCTGCTGATAGATCTTGTCGCCGCCGAGGCTGGTGTGCAGCACATAGCGGTTGCTGGGATCGAACACGACGCAATGCGCGTTCGGTTCGGTGGCGACCACCTGCTGCGCCGGCGCGGTCACGCCATCGGGGCCGATCGGATGAACCGCGACCTTGTGGCCGCCGTAGGACGCACCGATCAGGAAGCGGCCGGTGCGGTCGATCGCCAGATAGGCCATGGAATCCGCCAGCGGCCCCGGCCCGACCAGCTTAAGCTTGCCGGTTTTGGCGTCGATGTCGAAGGTAACCGCCGTAAAGGGCTCGTTGCGCAGGCCGGCATAGAGCCGGTGCTTCTCCGGGCTGACCGCCAGCGGCAGCGAGCCACCGGGCTTCGCCGGACCCGGCACCGCTACGGTCTCCACCGGCGTCAGATCGCCGCCCGGCTTCAGTTCAAAAACGCTGATATCCTGGCTGTCGGAATTGCCGACATAGACGAAACTGGCGGCACTGGCCGATGACATGAAAACCCCTGCTGCGACCCAAAAGGCGGCGATGAACGAGACTGGATTCAAGCTGACGCGTGTATGCATGATGCCCCCCATGTTGACAAATATGGCTTCGGTTTAACGACTACCTCACCGCGAACGGCGACTGGTACGGCCGGCCGAACGGCACGCCGTTGATCACCGTCTGCACCGGCTTGAGAAACGCCGTGCCGTCGCGCTTGTTGTTGCGGGTGTCGAGGAACGACACCGGCCCCTCGACCAGCTCCATGATGGCGATATCGGCAGGCGCGCCGATCTTCAGCGTGCCGAGGTTCGGCGCGCGGCCGATGATCCCTGCCGGCGCGGTCGTCGCCATGGTCACCACCTGCTCCAGCGAGTAGCCGAGCGTCAGGAACTTGCTCATCACCCACGGCAGATAGGGCATGCCCGGCGTATTGCCGGAGAACACGTGGATGTCCGACGAGATGGTGTCGGGCGGGCAGCCCTGCGGGATCGCCGCTTCGGCGACGGTGAAATCGAAACTGCCGCCGCCATGGCCGACGTCGAACAGCACGCCGCGCTGCTTGGCGGCCAGCGCCGCGGGCAACAGCTTGCCGTCCTTGACGATGTTGGTGAAGGCGCCGGCCATGTTCGGCGCGCCGGAATAGGCATGGGTGAGGACATCGCCGGGGCGCAGCAGGTCAAGGATGTTCGACATCAGCTCGGTCGATTCGACGCCGCCGATATGCACCATCATCCGCGCCGGCCAGCCGCACATCTCGCAGGCCTGGATCGCGCGCTTCAGCGGCTCGATGCCGTGCTTGAAGATCACGTTCTCCGACATCCGCACCTTCACGCCGATCAGGAAGTCTGGATTTTCTGCCAGCGCCATGGCGCAGGCTTCGACCTGTGCATTGTCGATATTGTACAGCTCGGCGACGGGGAATGCCGACAGGCCGTTATTGGCGATATGCACGAAGGCGTAGATCCGCGAGCGCGACTGCGCCACGATATAGCGGCGCAGCGCCGCAAGGTTGTTGACGCCGGCGTCGCCGGCCGAGACCACCGTCGTGGTGCACTGGTGCTGCACCAGTTCGTCGGCGGGAATGCCGATCGCCGAGCCGTAGGGATAGACGTGGCAATGCAGATCGATCAGCCCGGGCGTGACGAGCTTGCCGGAGGCGTCGATGCTCTTCAGCGTCCGCGCGGCCGGGATATCCGCTTCGATGGCTTCGACGACGCCCCAGCGAATTCCGATATCCCGCTTGCCGCGCAGCGACTGGCTGGGATCGAGCACGTCGCCGCCCTTGATCACCAGATCGAACTTGTCAGTGGGCCCCATCGCGGCCCGCGCCGGCGCGAGGCCGGACACGGCGGCGACGCCTGAGCCCGATAGCGCGAGAAAATCGCGGCGCGACAGTTTGGACATCGAACTCTCCCAGCATTTTCTTGTTGGGAAGATGATGGTCCGGCCGCCGCAATTGCGCAAGCTGCGCTGCAAACGCGTTTGCCTTCACCCTCCCCTGGAGGGGGAGGGTAGAAACATCAAAACTGTCCCGCCACCGTGATGCGCAGCGCCAGCGGCTCGACCGGGTGTAGCACGCGGTCCATCACGCCAGTCTGGCATACCGCGCTCGGCGCGGTGGGGGCGCCCGAAGCCGGGAAGCATAGGGCGAACAGCGAGTCCGATTTCAGCAGCAATCCATATGCGTAGGTGATCTGGTCCGATTGGCTGTCGAGCAGGTTGAAGCCATCGAGCTGGATGCGCCAGCCGTTGGCAAAGCGATAGCCGAGCTGGCCATTCAGCAGTCCGGTGGCTGGCGACACGAAGGCGCCGTCCTCGGTGAGCGGGCGCGGGCCGAAATAGCGATAGCGCAAGGCGCCGAACCAGCCGGTGGCCTCGCCAAGCCTTATGCCGGCGGTGGCGATCAGGTTGGGGGCGCCGGGAATGAGATTGCCCGGCGCGTTGCCGGGCTGTGCCGCGGGGAAACCGGCGAGCTCCTGATAGGCTGCGGCCTGATCCGCATTGTCGCCGCGGAAACGCGCGCGGGTGATGGCGAGATCGCCTTCGAGCGAGAGCCACGGCAACGGCCGATAGTCGTTGGTCCACTCGATGCCGACGCGGCGGCTGGGACGGCTGGCCTCGGTGTCGCCGGCATCGCCGACGAACAGGATTTCGGACGCGGAATCCAGCATGAAGAATGCGACCGAACTGGTCAGGGCGGGAACGAGTTTGCTGCGCAGGCCGATTTCGGCGCCTTTGGTCTTCACCAGAAACGGCGAGCGCTGCACCGCCGAGCCATCGACCGGCGACTCGCTGATGGTGACGCCGCGGGCATCGTTGCTGTGAAAGCCCTCGCCGGCGTTGAGAAACAGCTCGGTCTTCGCAAACGGACCGAGCACCAGGCCCAACTTCGGGCTGCTGATGAAGGCATTGGCATGGCCGGAATTGGCCGGCGTGAAATATGACTGCACGGAAGTGTCATAATAGTCGCCGCGCCAGCCGGCCGAGGTGCGCAGCCAGTCGCTCCAGAATATCGTATTCTGCATGAACACGCCGACACTGCCCTCTTTCACCGCGTCGGAGCGGATCGGCGACACGAACGCGCGCCGCACGCTGTTGTTCAGATCGAGCCTGATATCGTCGTAGCGGGTCTGCACGCCGACCTCGGTCTCGCTGCGAAAGCCGGCGATGGTCGTGTTGAACGTATGCGAGGCGTTGATGCCTGACAGCACGCGGTCGTCATGCTGGTGGAATTGATCGCCGTCGGCGGGATTGCTCAGGAAGTAGGTGAAATTGTTCCACAGATTGAGCGAGCTCTTGATGACGTAAAAATTCGCTTTCGAGATTCCGTGCGCGTCGCTCTGCGCCCAGTTTCCGGACAGCGAGAAGCGATCGGAATTGCCGCCGTCGCTGGGATCGAGCGCACCAAAGCGGCCGATCTCGCCCGAGGCGATGGCGCGCGCCGGGATCTGGTCGGTTGAATTCCAGCGGTTGGCATAGGCCATGGCGGTGAGCGAGAAGCCATCGGTCGCGGTGCCCTGGCTGTAGCGCATCACGCCATTCAGCTTGCGCAATTCGTCGGGATTATCCCATGGGCCGTTGTAGCCCTGCGCCTCGGCGGCGACCAGCAGCGTGCCCTCGCCGAGCCTTGCGGAGGTAACGCCAAAACCGCGGCGATAGCCGAAACTGCCGGCGGTGATCGACGCCATCGTCTTCGCGACGCTGTCGAGCAGGCTGATGTGAAGCGCGCCGACCGAGGAAAAATCGCCCTCGTCGGCGAAATACGGACCCTTGCGGATATCAACCGAACCGATCAGTTCCGGGATCAGGAAGTTGAGATCGGCATAGCCCTGGCCATGGGCATGGGTGCGCATGTTGACGGGCATGCCGTCGAGCGAGATGGCGAGATCAGTGCCGTGGTCCAGATTGAATCCGCGCAGAAAATACTGGTTAGCCTTGCCGTCGCCGGAGTGCTGGGTGACGATCAGGCCGGGCACCACTTCGAGCGCCTCCGCCGGCCGCGACAACGGCCGGGCGTTGACGTCAGCGCCGCTGACGGTCTTTTCGCTGGCAGAGGTGGCGGGCGCCTGCGTCGTGCTGGGAGCAGGAGTGCTGCCGCTACCGACATTGCTCGCCACGGGTGCGGCAACCCGGCGCGTGGTCCGGCGACTGCTCTCCGTTCCCGTGCGCGGCTGGCTGGGTCGCGCCGCGCGGCGTTCCGGCGCCAGCACCTCGACGGGGGACAGCGTTGTTGCGGTTTGCGCGTGACACTCCGCCATGGCCATGATCGAGACAACGAGCGCGAGCCCGGCTGAGGGAAAGGAGGAGCGATGCATCGACGCGCCGATGGGCTATGCTGATTTCAACATCGGCAAATTGACACAGCGAGTATGACGTTGTCAAAGATTCATCATACTTTTTGAGGGGCCATGCAGCGCATCACGATCACGCTCGACGACGACCTGATGGAGCAGCTGGACGCCATGATCGCCGAGCACGGCTATCAGAACCGCTCCGAGGCGATCCGCGATTTCGCCCGCGCCGGCATGCAGCAGGCAATGCAGGACAAGGGCCAGGAAAAGGACCGGAGCGGCGAATGCGTCGCCGCGCTGGTCTATGTCTACGACCACGCTGCGCGCGACCTGTCGCGCCGGCTGGTCGATACCTACCATCACCACCACGACCTGTCGCTGGCGACGCTGCACGTGCATCTCGACGACGACAACTGCATGGAAGTCACCGCGCTGCGCGGACAGGGCAACGACGTGCAGCATTTCGCCGATCACATCATCGCAGAGCGGGGCGTGAAGTATGGAAGGGTGGTCATGATGCCGACGGCGAAGAAAATCGAGGCGAAGACCGGCGCGAAGAAGAAGCCGCATTCGCACAAGTGAGGGATAGTCAGGCACCGCCCCCTCCACGTCATTGCGAGGAGCCCTTGCGACGAAGCAATCCAGCTCTTTCCGCGCTTGTGGCCTCTGGATTGCCGCGTCGCTTCGCTCCTCGCAATGACGGCCGAGGTGTCGGGGATTCGCAGCCCTCAGTCCCAGTCCGGTGCGAACGCTGCGGGATTCACCAGCCGCTGGTCCTTCGGCAGCGACGCGATCGCCGCCCGGTCGTCGTCGTCCAGCTTCACCTTCAGCGCATCGAGATTGGCGTGCTGGCTTTCCTGCCGCGACGCCTTCGGAATCGCGCCGACGCCGTCCTGGTCGAGCAGCCATTTCAGCGCCACCTGCGCCGCGCTGGCGCCATGCTTCGCGCCGATCTTCTGCAGCACCGCGTTGTCGACGATCTTGCCCTGCGCGAGCGGGCAATAGGCCACCAGCGGAATGCCCTTGTTGCGCAGATAGGTTAGCACCTGGATCTGGTCGAGCAGCACATGGTATTCGACCTGGTTGCAGGCAATCGGCGCGCCGATCTCTTCCACCACCTTTTTCAGCAGCGGCACCGTGAAATTGGCGACGCCGATGGCGCGGGTGCGGCCTTCGTCCTTCAGCTTCGTCAGCGTGTCGAACATGGCGGGCAGGTCCATGCCCTTCGACGGCCAGTGCACCAGATAGAGATCGACGTGGTCGAGCTGCAGCTTCTGAAGGCTGGCATCGAAGGCGCGCCGGATCGCGTCCGGCGCCAGGTGCTCGTGCCAGACCTTTGTCGTGACGTGCAACTCGCCGCGGGCGATGCCGGATTCCTTGATGCCGGCCCCGACGCCGTCCTCGTTGCCATACATCTCCGCGGTGTCGATGTGCCGGTAGCCGAGGCCGAGCGCGCTTTCCACCGCCGCGCGGCAGGCGTCGCCCTGCAGGCGAAAAGTACCGAGGCCGAGCTTGGGCATGGCGATGCCCTGGGTGTACAGAGGGTCCATGATGATCTCCAGATAATGCAGACGAGGCGGGACGGCTCGACGGCGGCTTGATACGCTGCGCGGGCGACCAACAACATTCAATTTAGCGGGAAGTTCGACGACCATGGAAAAAGCCTTACGCGGATGGCTCGAAGCGCACGGCCTGCTCGCCATCACCGCCGCGGTGCTCGGCATCATTGTCGGGCTGGCGGTCATCCTGGTGGTCGGCGGCTTCTGGTTCGCACGACCCTAGCCGCGCGGTCATGTCGCCGATCGACCATTCCATGTCGCATATGGACTAGTGCCGGCACCCGGCTTGCGCCACACTGGACGCTCGATTGCCGCTGGATTCTCAGATGCGCTATTCGCTGACCTCCCTGATCACGCAGACCCTGTCCGGCCACAAGGGCTGGAAGCCGCAATGGCGCGACGCCGCGCCGAAGGACGAGTACGACATCGTCATCGTCGGCGGTGGCGGGCACGGGCTGGCGACGGCGTATTATCTCGCCAAGGAGTACGGGCTGAACAACATCGCCGTGCTGGAAAAGAGCTGGATCGGGTCAGGCAATGTCGGCCGCAACACCACCATCATCCGCTCCAATTATTTGCTGTCGGGCAACATCGCGCTGTACGAGTTCTCGCTGAAGCTGTGGGAACGGCTTGAGCAGGACTTCAACTACAACGCCATGGTGAGCCAGCGCGGCGTGCTCAACCTGTTTCATTCCGACGGCCAGCGCGACGCCTATGCCAGGCGCGGCAACATGATGCTGCTGAACGGCGCCGATGCCGAACTGCTCGACCGCGACGGCGTCAAGAAGCTGTATCCGTTCCTGAATTTTGATGCGGCGCGGTTTCCCATTCAGGGCGGCCTGCTGCAGAGACGCGGCGGCACCGTGCGCCACGACGCCGTGGCCTGGGGCTTTGCGCGCGGCGCCTCCGAGCGCGGCGTCGATGTGATCCAGAATTGCGAGGTGACCGGGATCGATATCGTCGGCGGCCGCGTCACCGGCGTGACCACGACGCGCGGAAAGATTCGCGCGGGGAAGGTCGGGCTCGCGGTCGCCGGCTCCAGTTCGCGCGTCGCAGCCTTAGCCGGGCTGCGGCTGCCGATCGAAAGCCACGTGCTGCAGGCCTTCGTCTCCGAAGGGCTGAAGCCGGTGATTCCCGGCGTCATCACCTTCGGTGCCGGGCATTTTTATATCAGCCAGTCCGACAAGGGCGGGCTGGTGTTCGGCGGCGATATCGACGGCTACAACTCCTACGCCCAGCGCGGCAATATGCCTGTGGTCGAGGACGTCTGCGAGGGCGGCATGGCGCTGATGCCGTCGATCGGCCGCGCCCGGATGCTGCGCAACTGGGGCGGCCTGGTCGATATGTCGATGGATGGCTCGCCGATCATCGACCGCACCGATATCGACGGACTCTATCTCAATGCCGGCTGGTGCTACGGCGGCTTCAAGGCGACGCCGGGCTCGGGCTTCGTCTTTGCCCACCTGCTGGCCAAGGACGCGCCGCATCCCGCCGCCACCGCACTGCGCTTCGACCGCTTCCGCACCGGTGCCATCCTCGACGAAAAGGGCCAGGGCGCCCAACCCAACCTGCACTGAGCCGACATGCGCATCCCCTGCCCCTTCTGCGGCCCCCGCGACATCACCGAATTCGCCTACCACGGCGACGCCACGCTGACGCGGCCGGCGCCGGGCGACGCGGCGATGCATGACTACGTCTATCTGCGCGACAATCCGACGGGCGTGCATCGCGAGCACTGGTATCATTCCGCGGGATGCCACGCCTGGCTGACGGTGACGCGCAACGTCAGCACGCATGAGATCGTCGGCGCCGAGATGGCGCACAAGGAAGCGTCATGACCCAGCCGCGACGCCTCGCTTCCGGCGGACTGGTCGATCGATCGCAGCCGATCGGATTCTCGTTCGATGGCACCAGCTACCGCGGCTATGCCGGCGACACGCTGGCTTCTGCGCTGCTGGCCAATGACATCATGCTGGTCGGGCGGTCGTTCAAATATCACCGGCCGCGCGGCATTTTCTCGGCCGGACCGGAAGAGCCGAATGCGCTGGTGACGTTGCGCTCCGGTGCCCGCGCCGAGCCCAACACCAAGGCCACCACCGTCGAACTGTTCGACGGGCTCGAGGCGTCGAGCCAGAACTGCTGGCCGTCGCCGAACTTCGACCTCCGCGCCGTGCACCAGCTCGCCGGGCCGCTGCTCAATGCCGGCTTCTATTACAAGACTTTTATGTGGCCGGCTTCCTTCTGGGAAAAATTCTACGAGCCCGCGATCCGCGCCTCCGCGGGCCTGGGCGCGCTGAGTGGCCTGGACGATCCCGACAGCTACGAGAAGTCGCACGCGTTCTGCGACCTGCTGGTGATCGGCGCGGGCCCCGCCGGTCTGGCCGCCGCACTCGCGGCCGGCCGTGCCGGCGCGCGCGTCATTGTGGCGGAAGAGGATTATGCGCTGGGCGGACGCTTGCTGGGCGAGACCGCGCAGATCGACGGCGTCTCCGCGGCGTCATGGGCGGCGCTGGCAGAAGCGGAGCTGAGCACGCTGCCGAATGTTCGCATGCTCCGGCGCACCGCCGTGTTCGGCGCCTATGACGGCGAATATGGCGCGATCGAGCGGGTGTCGGATCACCTGATCGAGCCGGCTGAATTCATGCCGCGGCAGCGGCTGTGGAAGATCGTCGCGGGACAATGCGTGCTGGCGGCCGGCGCGCAGGAGCGACCGCTGGTGTTTCCCGGCAATGACCGGCCCGGCATCATGCTGGCCTCGGCGCTGCGGACCTATCTTCATCGCTTCGGTGTGACCGCCGGCAAGCGCATCGCGATCTTCACCACCTCGGACGATGGCTGGCGTAGCGCATTGGATTTGCGCAATGCCGGTGTCGAGATCGCGGCGGTGATCGATGCGCGTGCGGACGTCTCGCCCGAAGTGCGCAAGCTCGCTGGCGATGCCCCGCAATTCCTTCGCGCGCATGTCACCGACACCTCCGGCTATCGCCGGCTGAAGTCCATCAACGTCATCGATGGCAGCGGCACGACGCACACCATCGCGGCCGATACGCTCGGCGTCTCCGGCGGCTGGACGCCGAGCGTCGGCATCGCCACCCATCTCGGCGGCAAGGCCAACTGGTCGGAAGCAAAGTCCGCGTTCCTGTGCGACGAGCTGCCGAACGGCATGCAGATCGCCGGCGCCGCCGCAGCGCGATGGACGCGGGGTGAAGCGTTGCAGGACGGCGCCCGCGCCGGCACCGAGGCAGCGGTGC
>NZ_JAQGJD010000208.1 GCF_028290785.1 Tardiphaga sp.
CGAGGCGGCAATCGCTTCCGGCATTGACGCCATCGTCATGGGCGCCGCGATTACCGCCAGCGCCGAGCGCGACGCCGCCGATCCCGAAACCATTCTCCACGTCAACCTGCTGGCGCAGACGCCGATCCTCGTCGCGGCGCGGCGCCATGGCGTCCGGCGCGTGATCAACCTGTCCTCCGCTGGCGCCTATGGCGCCACCGCGTTTCGTCATGCGCTGCTCGATGAAGACATGGCCTGCGACCCCGTATCACTCTACGCCATCACCAAATACGCCTCCGAGAAAGTCGCCGCGCGCCTCGCGGCGCTGTGGAACTTCGACATTATCAGCGTCCGCCTGAGCGGCGTATTCGGACCGTGGGAGCGGGCCACCGGCGTGCGCGACACGCTCAGCCCGCAGATCCAGATCCTCGATGCGCTGCATCGGCGCAGCGAGGCTGTATTGCCGAGACCGGGCGTCAAGGACTGGATCTATGCGCCGGATGTCGCGGATGCCCTGACCTTGCTGATCGAGGCCGAAAAGCCGCAGCACCGGCTTTACAATATATCGAGCGGCGCGGAGTGGTCGGCGCTGCAATGGGGCGAGGCGCTGGCGGCGCTCAATGCCGGCTTCGTCTGCCGGCTCGCGATGTCGGGCGAAACCGCCAATATCGACCTGCACGGCGATGCCGACCGCGCGCCGCTTTCGGTGGCGCGGCTCGAACAGGAATTCGGCTGGCGCGCCAAATCCGGATGCGCCGATTCCGCCGACGCCCTCAACACATGGTCGGCGCGACATGAAGAAGGACACTGACATGAGACTGCACGGGCGCACAGCCATCATCACCGGCGGCGGCTCCGGCATCGGCCGCGCCAGCGCGCTGCTCTTTGCGCGCGAAGGCGCCTTCGTCGCGCTGGTCGACCGCGACGAAGCGGGCCTGCAGGAAACCGTCGCGGAGATTCGCGACGCTAACGGCGAAGCGTCGCTCCATGTCGGCGATGTCGGCGACGGCGATTACGCGCAGGCCACCGTCGATCACATCATCGGCCAACGCGGCCGGCTCGACATCCTCATGACCTCCGCCGGCTTCTCCGTCGGCGGCACCGTGCTGACCACATCGCCAGCCGACTGGGACGCGGTGTTCCGCACCAATGTCGGCGGCACCTGGCTGTGGGCGCGTGCCGCGATCCCGCCGATGCAGCAGCAAGGCAAGGGCTCGATCGTCACCGTGGCGTCGCAACTGGCCATCGCCGGCGGCAAGGGTAACAGCGCCTATATCGCCTCCAAGGGCGCGATCGTCAGCCTGACGCGCACCATGGCGGTGGACTTCGCCACCGACGGCATTCGCGTCAATGCGATTGCGCCGGGCGCCATCGACACGCCGCTGCTGCGCCGCAGTTTTGCGCGCCACGCCGATCCGGACCCGGTGCGCGAAGCCTCCCGTAACCGCCACGCCATGAAGCGGTTTGGCGAAGCCGTGGAAGTCGCCGAAGCCGCCCTTTTTCTCGCCAGCGATGCGTCTTCATTTACGACCGGCACCGTGTTGCCGGTGGATGGCGGATGGCTCGCCGCATGAACGACGCTCTCGCCGCCCTCGAGGCGCAGGTCCGCGACGACCTCAACAAGACCGCGCATCCGAATGCGCCATGGCTGAAGGCCAAATCGGGCCCCGACGGCAAGCCGGCGCTCGATGTGCTGATCGTCGGCGCCGGCCAGTCCGGCATCGCCATCGGCTTCGGCCTGCTGCGCTCGCAGGTGACGAATTTTCTCGTGCTGGACAAGGCCGACGAAGGCCGCGAAGGCCCGTGGCTGACCTATGCGCGGATGCCGACTTTGCGCAGCCCGAAGCATTTTACCGGCCCCGACCTCGACGTGCCCAGCCTGACCTATCAGTCCTGGCACGAAGCGATGTTCGGTGCGGAGCATTGGCAGACTCTCGACCGCATTCCGCGCGGTCATTGGGCGGACTATCTGCTGTGGTTCAGGCGGATGGTCGGTGTTCCCGTGCGCAACGGCTGCGACGTGATCGACATTGCGCCGGCGGACAACGGACTGCTCGCAGCCACCGTGCAAAGCGGTGGCGGCGTCGAGACGCTGTATGCGCGAAAGATCGTGCTGGCGACCGGCCAGGAGGGCATGGGCGACTGGATGAAACCGGAGCCGCTGCGCCATCTGCCGCCGTCGCTATGCGTGACCGGCGCCGAGGCCATCGATTTTGCCGCGCTGCGCGGCAAGCGCGTGGTGGTGATCGGCGCCGGCGCGTCTGCGTTCGACAATGCGGCGACGGCGCTGGAAGCCGGCGCCGAGGTGCACCTGCTGTGCCGCCGCGCCGAAGTGCAGACGGTGCAGCCCTATCACTGGCTGACCTTTCGCGGCTTCCTGCGCCACTTCAGCGATCTCGACGATGCCTGGCGCTGGCGCTTCATGAAGACCGTGCTGGAAATGCGCGAGGGATTTCCGCAGCCGACCTGGGATCGCTGCGCGCGTCACGCCGGCTTCCATCTGCACGAGGGCTCGCCCATCGAGTCTGCCCAAGCGGTGGGCAACCAGGTGGAATTGCGCACGCCGTCCGGGACCTATCAGGCCGACCTGGTGATCTGCGGCACCGGCATCGCGATGGACTTTGCGGGCCGCCGCGAATTGCAGAATTGCGCCGGCAATATCGCCACCTGGACCGACCGCTACCAGCCGCCGGAAAACGAACGCAACGCGCGCTTGGGCCAGTTCCCCTATCTCGCCGACGATTACGCGCTGACCGAACGCGTCGCCGGCGAGACGCCGTGGATTTCCAACATCCATTTGTTCGCCATCGCGGCCACCATGAGCTTCGGGGCATCGGGCTCCTCGATCAATGCGATGACGACGGCGGTTCCGAAGCTGGTGCAAGGCTTGACGCGCGGACTGTTTCGCGCGGATATCGAAGGCCATTGGGCCTCGTTCCAGGCCTATGACGTGAAGCAAGCATCAATCGCGCGGCAACCATAGGCTGCGGCAAATAACGAATGAACCAATCAAGCCCGAACGCGGGTTTGGCGTGGGCTTAAGGGAGGACGCTGGCGCCCGAATTGGCGCGTTAATTGCTTTAGGTATCGAATAGTTCGTCGCCTCGCGCGCGGTCGCCACAGGTGCATTCTTCAATTCAGAGGATAGAGTAATGAGACTCACATATTCGAAGCAGATGTTGGGCGCCGCCGCCGCGCTGGCTTTTGTGGTCGCCGCCGGCCCACTGCAGGCGCAGACGCGCGCGGAAACGCTGCGCTACGTTACCGGCGCCTCGGTCAATACGCTCGACCCCAACATTCCCGGCTCGACCCGCGAAGCCTTCGCCGTCAGCCTCTCGACCTACGACCGACTGGTCTCGTTCGGCCGCAAGCAACTCAACGGTAAGTGGGTGTTCGATCTCGATAGCATCCGCGGCGAGCTTGCCGAATCTTACGAGGTCAGTCCCGACGGTTTGAAGATCACCTTCAAGCTGCGCAAGGACGCCAAGTTCCAGGACGGCTCGCCGGTCACCGCGGAAGATGTGAAGTGGTCGCTCGACCGCGCCGTCACCGCCAAGATCCTCGGCAAGGCGCAGTTGCTGACGGGCTCCTTGACCGACGCCAGCCAGTTCAAGGCGATCGACCCGCTGACCTTCGAAGTGACGCTGCCGAAGCCCGACAAGCTGGCACTGCCGAACCTCGCCACGGTGTATCCGATCATCATCAATTCGAAGCTCGCCAAATCACATACGACCGAGGAAGATCCCTGGGCGCAGGCCTGGCTGAAGGACAACACCGCGGGATCGGGCGCCTACATCCTGGAAAGCTTCAAGCCGGGCGAGCAGGTCATGCTGAAGCGCAACGACGACTGGAATCGCGGCCCCGGCGGCAAGCAGGCGTTTTTCAAGCGCCTGATCCTGCAGTCGGTGCCGGAGCCGGCGACCCGCGCCAACCTGGTCGAGAAGGGCGACGTCGATATCGTCATCGACCTGCAGGCCAGCGACGCGCAGTCGCTCGAAGCCAAGGGCAAGCTGCAGGTGATCTCGACGCCGCAGTATAACGCGATGACCTTCATCTCGATGAACAACCAGATGCCGCCCTTCGACAAGGTCGATGTGCGCCGCGCCATCGCTTATGCGCTGCCCTATGACGACATGTTCAAGGCGGCGCTGTTCGGCCGCGGCGAACTGCTGACCGGCGCCACCTGGGCCGACGGTAAGCCGCCATCCGGGGCGTTCCCGATCAAGCAGCCGATCAAGCTCGATCTCGACAAGGCCAAGGCCTATCTGAAGGCCGCCGGCTTCCCGGACGGCTTCTCCACCACCTTCAGCTTCAACGTCGGACAGTCGGCTACCGCCGAACCGATGGCCGCGCTGCTCAAGGAGTCGCTCGGCAAGATCGGCATCAAGGTCGACATCCAGAAATTGCCGGACGCGCAGATGTCGACGCAGATCACCGAGAAGAAGCTGCCGTTCTTCACCGAAGGCATCGTCGCCTGGCTGCCATCGACCGACTACTTCTACCGCAACTTCTACACCGGCAATCAGCGCTGGAACTACAGCTCGATCGACAATGCCGAGCTGACGTCCATCGCGCAGGAAGCCCGCTTCGAAGCCGACAAGACCAAGTACGAAGCCGACGGCGTGAAGCTGAACGCGATCAACTTCGACCAGATGCCGCAGGTGCCACTGTGGCAGCCGAGCCAGGACGCCGTGATGGCGCCCTCGATCGCCGGCTATACCTATCAGTTCCACCGCCAGGTCGATTACCGCGACCTCAGCCGGAAGTGATCGACCTGTAACCACGCGAATATCCGGGGCGCCGCATTGCGGCGCCCCGGGCTTTCAGGATATGCCGCAGAGCCGATGCTGGCTCCGCGGCATGACGGCGGTAATTTAAGGCGAACCATCTGTGCTGATGAAGCTGGCCTCGACTGCGAAACGCGCCGCACGGCGCTTTGCCTCGTCATTGCCGGCGCTGTTCGGCGTGCTGGTGTTCACTTTTCTGCTGATGCGCGTATTGCCCGGCGATCCCGCGGTGTTCTTTGCGTCCGGCCCCAATGCCGGCAAGGAAGAGATCGAGACCATCCGCAAGCAGATGGGCCTCGACAAGCCAGTGCCGCAGCAGCTCGTGCTGTATCTCTACGACGTCGGCCGCGGCAATCTCGGCCGCTCGCTGATGACCGGCCAGAACGTCACCAAGGATCTCAAGGAGCGGCTGCCGGCGTCGCTCGAACTGACGTTCTCGGCGCTGCTGATCGCGCTGGTCTCGGCGATCCCGCTCGGCATTCTCGCAGCACTCCGGCCGGGATCGCTGATCGATCACGGCGTGCGGTTGTTCTGCGCGCTCGGGGTCTGCGTGCCGACCTTCGTTTCCGGCCTCTTGCTGATTTACGTGTTCTACTACCTGCTCGGCATCGCACCCGATCCGACCGGCCGCGTCGATATCTTCATGACGCTGCCGCCGTCCCATACCGGCTTCCTACTGATCGATTTCCTGATCGCCGGCGACTTCGAAGGCTGGTGGGCGGCGTTCAAGCAGTTGATCCTGCCAGCCTGCACCATGGCGCTGTTCGTGATCGCGCCGCTGGCGCGCATCACCCGCGCCTCGATGCTGGCGTCGCTGGGCAGCGACTTCGTGCGCACCGCGCGCTCCGTCGGGCTGTCGTGGTGGCGCATCGTCGTCACCTATGCGCTGCGTAACGCCATCCTGCCGGTGATCACCATTGCGGGCATCGTGTTCTCCACCATGCTGGGCGCCAACGTGCTGGTCGAGAAGGTGTTCTCGTGGCCCGGCGTTGCCTCCTACGCGCTCGACGCGCTGCTGTCGTCGGACTATGCGCCGGTGCAGGGGTTTGTGCTGCTGATGGCCTTCGTGTTCGTGATCGTCAATCTCGTCGTCGATGTCTTGTACGGTATCGCGGACCCCAGGATTTCCATCGGATGAGCAGCGCCACCTTGCAGCACGCCGCGTTCATCCTGCGCGGCAACCCCATTACCGCCGTCGCTGCCGCCGGCTCGACGCTGCTTATTCTGGTCGGCCTGTTCGCACCGTGGCTGGCGCCCTACGATCCGATTGCCTCGGATGTCGCCAACGCCCTGCAGGCCCCCAGCGCCGCGCACTGGGCCGGCACCGACCAGCTCGGCCGCGACGTGTTCAGCCGCATCATCGTCGCCACCCAGCTCGATCTGACCATCGCGCTTTCGGCGGTCGGCATTTCCTTCGTGCTCGGCGCTGTGATTGGCGCACTGTGCGGCTACACCGGCGGCCGGCTCGACCGGTCCGTCGGCCGCTTCGTCGATGTGCTGATGGCGTTTCCGCTGTTCGTGCTGGCCATGGCCATGGTCGCGGCGCTCGGCAACCGGGTCGAGAACATCGTCATCGCCACCGCGATCATCAACCTGCCGTTCTACATCCGCTTCGCCCGCGCCGAGGTCAACGTCCGCCGCAACCTCGGCTGGGTCGAGGCGGCGCGCGCCAGCGGCGAGAGCCACGTCTCCGTGGTGCTGCGCTTCCTGCTGCCCAACGTGCTGCCGGCGATGGTGGTGCAGATGTCGCTCAACCTCGGCTGGGCGATCATCAATGCCGCCGGCCTCTCTTTCATCGGCCTTGGCGTCAAGCCGCCGACGCCGGAATGGGGCATCATGGTCGCCGAAGGCGCGCGCTTCATCTCCACCGGCAAATGGTGGCTGGTGGCGTTCCCCGGCTTGGCGCTGATGCTCGCCGTGCTTTGCTTCAACCTGCTCGGCGACGGGCTGCGCGATATCCTCGACCCCCGTCAGCGCACGTGACCGCACCCATGACCCAGCCACTGCTGAACATCGAGAACCTGCACGTCACCTTCTCTACCCGGCGCGGCCCGGTCGAGGCGGTGCGCGGCGTGTCGCTGTCGCTTGCCGAGGGCGAGACCCTCGGCATCGTCGGCGAGAGCGGTTCCGGCAAATCCGTCACCGGATTTGCGGTGACGCGGCTTTTGGAATCCGCCGGCCGCATCAGCGCCGGCCGCATCACGTTTCGCGATCGCGAAATTACAAAAATGACCAGCGCCGGCCTGCGCGAGATGCACGGCTCGGCGATGGCGATGATCTTCCAGAACCCGCGCGGAGCGCTGAACCCGATCCGCGCCATCGGCCAGCAGATCGCCGACGCCATCATGGCGCATCGCAAAATCTCCGCCGACGACGCCCGCGGCGAGGCGCTCGAGCTGTTGCGCGCCGTCAAAATTCGCGATCCGGAAAAGCGCATGGCCGCCTATCCGCACGAACTGTCCGGCGGCATGTGCCAGCGCGTCATGATCGCCATGGCGATCTCCAGCAATCCGGCGCTGCTGATCGCCGACGAGCCGACCACCGGTCTCGACGTCACCACCCAGAAAGTGGTGATGGACCTCTTGGCGCAGATCGCCGCCGACCGGGGCATGGCGACGATCCTGATCACCCACGACCTCGGCCTGTCGGCGCGCTACTGCCGCCGCGTGGTGGTGATGGAGCAGGGCAGACTGGTCGAGGAAGCCGAAGCGCTGACGCTGTTCCACTCGCCGCAGCACCCCTACACCAAACGTCTTGTCGCGGCGTCGCCGACGGCCACGTCGCGGGTCGAGGATCTGGTCACCGGTGACGAGAACCTGCTCGCCGCATTGCCGGCGGCGCCGCTGCCGACCCCGCCACACGGCACGCCGCCACTGCTGGAGGTCCGCGACCTGGTCAAGCGCTTCGATGACGGCACCGTCGGGCTGAAGACATTTTCGATGGTGCTGGCGGCGGGCGAGAGCGTCGGGCTGGTCGGCGAATCCGGCTCCGGCAAGAGCACCACGTCACGGATGATCTGCCGGCTGCTCGACCAGAGCGAAGGCAGCATCAATTTCAACGGCGAGTCCATCAGCCACATCCCGGCCCGCGATTTCCACCGCGCGCCGCAGCGCAAAGACATCCAGATCGTCTTCCAGGATCCCAACGACAGCCTCAATCCGCGCTTCACCGCGTTCGACTGCATTGCGCATCCGCTGATGCGGCTGGCCGGCATGCGCAACGGCGACGCGCTGCGCGCGCGGGTGCGCGAATGCGCCCATCGCGTCGGCCTGCCCGCGGATCTGCTGGAGCGCTTCCCGCACCAATTGTCCGGCGGCCAGAAGGCCCGCATCGGGATCGCGCGGGCCATCGCCTGCCGCCCGCGGCTACTGGTATTGGACGAGCCGACCGCCGCGCTCGACGTCTCGGTACAGGCGGTGGTGCTGCAACTGCTCGACAAACTGCGCCGCGAGGACGGCCTGGCGTTCCTGTTCGTCAGTCACGATCTCAACGTGGTGCGGATGATGTGCCAGCGCACCATCGTGCTGCGCAACGGCGAGATCGTCGAGCAAGGCGAAAGCCACGCATTGTTCGACAATCCGCAGACGGACTACACGCGCGAATTGGTGGATGCCGTGCCGAACATCGAACTGATCGAAGCGGCTGTGGCGGGCTGAATTCAGAAGCCGTGGCTGGAATCGTTCCCCGGAAACGGTCGCAAGCGCTTCCAAGTCAACTACGCGCGGGCGCTCCACAGGCTACGCCAGCCCTGCGACAAGCCAAGGGCGAACCGGGCGCGAGCGTGCCTGAACTGTGGGGCGGTCTCCAGCTCGACCAGATGCGGGTCATAGCCGGCTTGCAACAGCGCCGCGACCAGCGGCGGCGCTTCGCCCGCCGCCCGCCATTCGACGCTCACGCGTTTGGCCGCGATATCGACACCGCACCATTGCACCCCGTCGAGTTCAGCCAGCGCGGCCTCAATGCGGTCCCGGCAGGTCTCGCAAGCGAGATCGGGGACCGACAACGCGCTGTGCCGCAACCCGCCGTCCGCCGCCCGGCTGGCCAGCCGGACGTCCAGCGCGGCCACCTGCGGATCGGCCGGCCTCAGCAACAGCAGTGCCGCGCCTGAGCTGCAGCAACTCATCGGAGTCCAGACCTCGCGGCCGGAATGGCCAAGCCCCAAAATAGCCGCGGGCGGCGCCCCGGCGCTGATCTGGATCAAGTGCGGCCGGCCTTATTCCCGGGTGTCGAACCGATATGCCTTGGAGACGATCTGCCAGCCATCGGCCAGCCGCATCGCCACCAGATAGTCCGTGAAATATCGCGGCGGCAGCTGGCAGCGGACCTTGACGAAGGCGGTGTTGTCGTCGGAGCGATCGACGCTGACGATCAGATCTTCGCGCGGCTTGCCCTCGGCCTTCGCCGAACCGCGCTTCTTCACCACCTCGATCCAGTCCGGCAGCGTCAGCACCTGCAGCTCGCCGTTGGCGACCCAGCGCAGATCCGCGGTGGGATGGAAGATCGCGGCGAGCTTGTCGGCGTCGCCTTCGTAAAGCCCGTCGAAATAATGCTGGATTACGGTTTCGACGGTCGAGCGGTCATAGGCCAAGGCATTCTCCCGATCATAAAGCGCATGGCATCCTTATGCCATGAAACGCGGCGCGCATCACTTTGCCTCGCCCAGCATCTTGCGGAATTTCTCGATCTCCTGCGGCACGAATTTCGCGAGATAGGCCGGCGCCATCTCGGCATCGTCGGCGGGGGACGAGCCGAGATCGTCGAGCCGCTTCTGATAATCCCTGCTGGCCACCGCCCCACGCATCGCGCCGTTGAGCCGGTCGATCACCGGCTGCGGCGTGCCCTTCGGCGCGAACAAGGCATACCAGCCGGAAATCTCGAACTGCGGCAGCCCGGCCTCCGATGCGGTCGGCAGGTCCGGCAGATGTGCCAGCCGCGTCTTCGACGCCAGCGCAATGCCGCGCACCAGCCCGCTTTGGATCGCCGGGGTGACCGACGCCGAGGAATCGCACAGCCCGTCGATCTGGCCGCCGATCAGATCGTTCAGCGCCGGCCCGCCGCCGCGATAACCGACCAGCGTGACGTCGATGCCGGCGGCCTGGATGAAAGCCTTGCAGAACAGGTAGTTCTGCGAGCCGACGCCGGAATGGCCGATGTTCAGAAGGCCGGGATTCTGCTTGGCATGGCCGATGAACTCGGCCAGCGTCTGCGCCGGAAAGTTCTTGCGGATTGCCACCACCGCGGAGCTCTTGTTGAACATGCCGATCGGCGAAAAATCCGACGGCGCGAACTTCACGTCCGGCGTAAACAGATAGACCGCGGTATTGGTGCCGCTGTTGCCCTGCACGATGGTGTAGCCGTCAGGCGCCGCCTGGGCGACCCGCGCCAGCGCGACCGCGCCGCCGGCGCCGCCGATATTCTCGATGACGATCGGCTGGCCGAGCCGCTGGCTCATCTGCTCGGCGATCAGCCGCGCATTGACGTCGGAACTGCCGCCGGCGGCGAATGGCACGATCAGCGTGATCGGGCGTGTCGGATAGTCCTGAGCCTGCGCCGGCGTCGCAAGCGACAAGGCCGCGCTGATCAGAAAAGCCCATCGGAGGCCGCAAGCCATGCATTTCTCCCTGGTATTTTTTCAGGCATCTTAGGGAGCATTGCAGGCGCGACGCAAAGCATAAGTGTATGCTGCAAAGCGGTGTAAACGGCGCGGCGCATTGGCGCCGGCGGGAGGTCGCGATGAACGTGTCCATGGTTCAGCCCACGGTCGATGCCAACGCCTTGCTTGCCGGCGCACAGTTCATCGACGCCTTCAGCATTATTGTCGATGACAATTCACTCGACGCCCGCCGCGCCGCCGAACGGGTGTTCGGCCGTTCGCCGCGCTGGGTGCAGATGCTGCTGACAATGCGCGATACGATCGTTGCGCCGTTCGGCCTGACCACGACAAAGTCGGCGCGGCAGGCCGACATCGACAAGGTCGGGATGTTTCCGGTGATCAGCGAGACCCCGGAGCGGATCGTCGCCGGCTTCGACGACAAGCATCTCGATTTTCGCGCACTGGTCGATGTCGCTGCCGTGCCGGGCGGCACCCGCGTCACTGCGACGACGGTCGTCCTGACCCATAACCTGCTCGGCCGGGTTTATCTCGCTGTCATCACCCCGTTCCACCGCATCGTTGTCCGCGCAATGCTGCGTCAGGCGGCGGGCTGAATCGCAAACCGGTACCGGGAACTCCTGCGAGTTCCACCCGTTAGCCGACATGAGCTTTTCCGAGATCAACCCGCACAGCGAGGAATCCAAGGCAGCCCTGGCGCGCGCGTTCGACGCCGCATGGCAGCGTTTCATCGCGCTCGAGGGCGAGGCCGCGGATACCGCCGACAACCGTAGCCGCCTCGCCAGCCATATCGTGGCGCTGGCCAAATCCGGCCAGTCCGACGAGGACGCGCTCGGCGAAGCGGGGCTGATCTATCTGCGTGTGCTGTCCGAGGCGCAACGGCTCGGCCAGCGCCACCGCCAGGACGTCGCCCACGCGCCATCTCCGACGCTGGCGGCGAATTGGCACGACGAAGGCGGCCATTCCTTCGGCCCGGAAACGGTCGCTGCGATGTCCGCGGCGCTGAACCGCTGCCTCGACGTGCTGCCGCTGCATATCCCGGCCGACGCGCTCAAGCTGCTATCGACCAGCATCCTCGACGCCGCCTCGCGCGGCGAACGCGACGCCGAGCGGCTGCATCTGCACGCGCTGGAAATGCTCAAGGCACGGACCTAGATTCGTTGTCGGTGGCGTCGGCCGAGGTCGGAGGCACCGCCTCGGTCCATTCCGCGACGCAGCGCTCGAGATCCCGCAAATTCTGCCGCATCTGCTCCAGCGAGAAGCCGATGGCGAAGAAGCGTTCGGCGACGTCGCCGGGTAGCCCGCGGGTCAGCCCGTCCTTGCGCAGCGCGGCGACCTCGCCGGCATAGGCCTGCAACGCCACCTGCACCGGCCAGATCGCCGGTGCGCCGGCCCCGGTCCGCAACGCCACGGCGATGGCGCGCAGATAGGCGGCCATGGCGTCGCTGACCCGCGCCAACGGCCCGGCCAGGCGCTTCTGCAACTCGGCCGGCAGCGGCACCAGCGTGGCACGGCCGATCATTACCAGGTCATGGCGCAGCCGCAGGATGGTGCGCAGCAACGGCCCGGTGTCCGGCCCCGACGACAGATGCGCGGCGCGTTCGCGCTCGGCCTCGGCGCCGGTCGCATTCAGCCCGACCAGCGCGCTGCCGATGCCGTCCTGCAGTCCGTGGAGCCTGTCGTTGTCGCGGCCGCGGGTCAGCGATGCCAGCAGTTCGCTCAGCGCCGCGGCAATCAGTTCCAGCGTCGTGGCCGCACTGGCGCGGATCTGGCTGTGCGCCCGCGACGGCAGCACCAGGAACGACACCAGCAGCCCGGTGATGGCGCCGACCGCGACTTCGAGCACGCGGTCAATGGCGGAATCCAAGGGCGTGCCGTGGTTCATCATCGGCAGCAGCAGCACGATCAGCGCGGTGACGGTCGCGACATTGAGGCTCGGATTGATCGCCGCGATGAACGCCAGCGGCGCCACCGCCAGCACCAGCACCGCCAGCAGCGCGCCTTCGCTGGAATGCGGGATCAGGATCGCCACCGCGCCGCCATAGATCGCGCCGCCGATGGTGCCGACCAGGTAATCCCGCGTCGCCTTCAGCGAGCGGCCGACGCTCATCTGGGT
>NZ_JAQGJD010000214.1 GCF_028290785.1 Tardiphaga sp.
TCGCGATGGCCGATCCGGACTGGGGCGCGGTGATCCGCGGCTTCGCGCCGACCACCGACATTCTGATGAACCGCGAGATGCTGTACCTCGCGCTTGGCATTCTCGGCGCCACGGTGATGCCGCATAATCTCTATCTGCATTCCGGGCTGGTGCAGACCCGCGGCTACGGCGACAGCGTTCCCGAGAAGAAAGAGGCGATCAAGCTGGCGACGATCGATTCCACGATCGCGCTGTGCCTGGCGCTGACCATCAACGCCTCGATCCTGATCCTCGCCGCCGCGACTTTCCACAAGACGGGCAAGACCGACGTCGCCGAACTCGACCAGGCGCACGCCTTCCTGGCGCCGCTGCTCGGCTCGTCGCTGGCGCCGACCTTGTTCGCCGTGGCGCTGCTGTGCTGTGGCCTGAACTCCACCGTTACCGCGACGCTGGCCGGCCAGATCGTGATGGAGGGCTTCATCAACCTGCGCGTGGCGCCGTGGCTGCGCCGCATGATCACCCGGATGATCGCCATCGTGCCGGCGGTGCTGGTGACGCTGTGGTACGGCGAGAAGGCCACCGGGCAGTTGCTAATCCTCAGTCAGGTGGTGCTGAGTTTGCAGTTGCCGTTCGCGGTGGTGCCGCTGGTGCTGTTCACCGCGAGCAAGCGCAAGATGGGCCCGTTCGTGGCGCCGCGCTGGCTCACCGCGCTGGCGGCACTGACCGCGGCGATCATCATCGCGCTGAACATCAAGCTGGTGGTGGATTTCATATCGGGGTAGCCCGGATGACAATCCGGGGCCGGCGCATCCGTTAAAACGCCGGCCTCGGATTTCGCTTCGCTGCATCCGGGCTACAAGCGGGGCCGTAGGTTGGTTAGCGCGCAGCGCGTAACCCACCGCCTATCGTCGATCACAATGAAAAAATGGCGGGTTACGGCGCAAGGGCGCCTAACCCACCCTACGGCTTGCGGCGATCAGTTCACGCTCGACAGGAAGCCGGCCAGAATGCTCCGGCTCTGGTTGAGCGTCTCGATACGTTCATCGAGCATGCCGACCTGTTGCGCGAGTATTCTGCGCAGGTCGTTGCACGGCTTGAAGGTGGGATCGTCGGTAGTCACGCAGGGCAGCAACCGCTGGATCGTGTCCAGCGTCATGCCGGCGGCGCCCAGCATCTTGATCCGGCGCACGGTTTTCTCTTCCGCCGGGCTGTAGTCGCGATAACCGGCGTCGGTACGCGGGGGCGCCAGCAATCCTTCGCCCTCGTAGTAGCGCAGCATCCGGACGCTCACTCCCGTTCGCCGGGACAGTTCACCGATCTTCATCTGAAAAACCCCTTGACCCTGACAGCGCTGTCAGAGCCTACAGGCTGTGCTCATCCAAGTGAATGCCACTTGTGAAGGGAGCAACGATGAAAGCCTATCGTTTGAACGGCCATGCGGGGGCCGGTCGGCTGGTGCGAGCCGATATCAATAAACCCGAACCAGCCAGCGGTGAGGTCCGCATCCGGATCGAGGCGGCAAGTCTCAACTACCGCGACCTCCTGATCCTCGACCGGGCGGGCCAAGGCCAGCTCGACGGCCGCGTGCCACTGTGCGACGGCGCAGGCGTCGTCGACGCCGTGGGCTCCGATGTCATGCCATGGCTGGTCGGCGACCGCGTGGCATCCGCACCATTTTGCGGTTGGGTCTCGGGTCCGTTCAGGACCAGCTATATTCGGTCTGCCTTGGGAAGCGACACGATGGACGGAATGCTGGCGGAGTACGTCGTGCTGCCGGCCACCGCATTGGTACGTGTGCCGGAGCACCTCAGCTCGGTCGAAGCCGCGACCTTGCCGTGTGCGGCCGTTACGGCCTGGCATGGTCTCATCGCACGCGGCGGGATGGGCAAAGGCGATACGGTGCTGATCCAGGGCACCGGCGGCGTCGCACTGTTCGGCCTGCAGTTCGCCGTTGCGCTGGGGGCGCGTGCGATCGTGATATCATCCTCGGATGAGAAGCTCGCCCGCGCCAGGGCGCTCGGCGGCTCGATCCTGATCAACTACCGCGACACGCCTGACTGGGATGTCGCGCTGATGAAAGCGACGGATGGCGCAGGCGCCAGCCATATCCTCGAACTCGGCGGTCCCGGCACCTATGACCGGTCGCTGCGATCGGTCGCCTCGGGTGGCAAGATCGTTCAGATCGGTGTTCTCACAGGGTTCGGCCCGAAGCCGGACCTCGCGCGCCTGCAGTGGGAGAATGCCGATATCATCGGCGTCACCGTCGGATCGGTCGAACATTTCGCCGCGATGAATGGTTTCCTGACCGAACACGCGATCCACCCGGTGGTTGATCGGGTGTTCCGCTTCGACGAGGTGCCGGAAGCGTATGACTATCTCCGGAGCGGCTCGCACTTCGGCAAGGTGGTGGTGACGGTGTAGGCATGTGGGTAGCCCGGATGACAATCCGGGGCCGGCGCATCCGTTGAAACAGGCCCAGGATTTCGCTTCGCTGCATCCGGGGTACAGCAGCGTAGGGTGGCAAAGGCGCGTTTGCGCCGTGCCTACGCGTTTCAGCGCCAGGAAGGACGTGGGCACGCTTCGCTTTGCCCACCCTACGACTGATGCGCGCGGGCGTAGGGTGGGTTAGCGCGAAGCGCGTAACCCACCGCCTATCGTTGGTCTTTATGAAGATGGTGGGTTACGGCGCAAGCGCGCCTAACCCACCCTACGGATCAATCCTGCGGCTCGGTCGCGGCGTCGCCGGCGTCGATGCGCAGCCAGCCACTTGGTGCGAGGCGCTGCTGTGGCAAATAGCGGCCTTTGTAGTCCATCTTCTTGGAGCCCTCGATCCAGTAGCCCAAGTACACATAGGGCAGACCGAGGCGGCGGGCCCTGGCGATGTGGTCGAGGATCATGAAGGTGCCGAGCGAGCGGCTCTCTTCGCCGGGCTCGAAGAACGAATACACCATCGACAGGCCGTCGGACAAAACGTCGGTCAGCGCCACGGCGATCAGATCCTCGCCGCGGCCGGTGATGCCGGTGTCGGGGCCGCGGCGGCGATATTCGATGATGCGGGTTTCGACATGGCTGTCTTCCACCATCATCGCGTAGTCCAGCACGGTCATGTCGGCCATGCCGCCATGGCGGTGGCGCGCGTCGAGATAGGCGCGGAACACCGAATACTGTTCCGAGGTCGGCACCGCGTTGCGCTGCTCGCCGACGACGTCAGCGTTGCGCGCCATCACCTTCTTGAAATTGCGCGAGGGCCGGAATTCATTGGCGATCACGCGCACCGAGACGCAGGCGCGGCACTGGTCGCAGGCCGGCCGGTAGGCGATCGACTGGCTGCGCCGGAAGCCGCCATGGGTGAGGAGGTCGTTGAGGTCGCCGGCCTTGTCGCCGACCAGATGCGTGAACACCTTGCGCTCGTGCCGGCCCGGCAGGTAGGGGCAGGGCGACGGCGCCGTCAGGTAGAATTGCGGAGTGTCGCGCGAGTGATGGGTCACGGTTGGCCGTCAGTCTCCGAAGCACTGGATGTCGAGCATCGCGCCGCGCGGGCGAACGGTCAATCGGTTCCTATGCGCGATCAATAAGTTCTTCCCGCCGGTTGCGCCATCCGCGCCTGCGCCGAGTTGTTCACCACCACGGTGCCCAGCACCAGGTCGTGCAGCAACTGCCGGCGGCCGTTGAGCAGGCCGACCACCAGCACCAGCGGCGTCAGGAACGATACCGAGGCCCAGAACAGCACCGCATGGGCGCAGCCGAGCACGAAGTAGCCCGGCGTCCCGGAGAAGGTGCGCATCTGCAGGTCCATCATCCGCATCCCCCAGGTGGCGGAATGCGGGCCGCCCAGCGACATGCCGTAATACACGATCGGCCAAATCACGGTGGCCGGCGACACCAGCCAGAACAGGCCCCAGCCGAGGCCGAGGGTGACGAGGCCGAACACGAAGATGAAGATCACCGCGAGAATCACCGGGATCGAGATCACGATGAGATCGACCAGGAACGCGAACACGCGCCGGGTCAGCACGCCGCTGTACAGCTCCGGGTGCTGCCAGGGATCATAGGCCGGCGGCTGCCCGCCGCTGCGCCAGGTGGTGCCGTTGTTCGAACCGGTGGTATTCGACCCATAGTCAGACATGACGACTCCCCGCTGCGGCGTGCGCTCCATGCAGCAGATGGATATCATTGAACTCGGCTGCAAGAGTCCGGAATCGTTACAGAGTGGACAGGAAGGGCGCTTCCTTCCCTCTCCCCCCCGCGAAGCGAAGCTTCGCTAGGTGGGAGAGGGTGGCCGCGCGTCAGCGCGGACGGGTGAGGGGCAGCCACAGGCTCCGAGCCTAGTAACCCCTCATCCGCCTCCGCTTCGCGGAGGCACCTTCTCCCACAAGGGGAGAAGGAAGAAAAAGCAAGCGAGCGGCCTCAGCGCTCCCGGCGCAATTTCTCCGCCGCCGCCGGCGCAAAATAGCTCAGCACGCCGTCGGCGCCGGCGCGCCTGAAGCCGAGCAGGCTTTCCATCATGGCGCGGTCGCCATCGATCCAGCCGTTGTTGGCGGCGGCCATGATCATCGCGTATTCGCCGGACACCTGGTAGGCGAAGGTCGGCACTGCGAAGGTGTCCTTCACCCGGCGGATGATGTCGAGATAGGGCATGCCGGGCTTCACCATCACCATGTCGGCGCCCTCGGCCAGATCGAGTTCGACCTCGCGCAGCGCCTCGTCGGAATTCGCCGAATCCATCTGGTAGGTGCGCTTGTCCCCGGTCAGCGTCTTGGCCGAGCCGATGGCGTCGCGGAACGGGCCGTAGAAGGCGGAGGCGTACTTTGCCGCATAGGCCATGATCTGGACGTCGAGGAAGCCGGCGTCGTCGAGGCCCTCGCGGATCGCCGCCACCCGGCCGTCCATCATGTCCGAGGGCGCAATGATGTCGCAGCCGGCCTCGGCCTGCACCAGCGCCTGCCGCACCAGCACCGCCACGGTCTCGTCGTTGAGGATGCGGCCGTCGCGGATCAACCCGTCATGGCCGTGGCTGGTGAACGGGTCCAGCGCCACGTCGCACAGCACGCCAAGCTCGGGAAACTCCTGCTTGATGGCGCGCACCGACTGGCACACCAGATTGTCGGCGTTGCAGGCTTCCGAGCCGACCTCGTCGCGCAGCGACGGCTCGGTATAGGGGAACAAGGCGATGCAGGGGATATCGAGCTTCATCGCGCGCTCGGCCTCGCGCACCGCCTGATCGACCGTCAAACGCTGCACGCCGGGCATCGAGGCGATATCGGCGCGCGCGTTGTGGCCGTCGATCACGAACAGCGGCCAGATCAGGTCGTCGGTGGTCAGCACGTTCTCGCGCACGAGGCGCCGCGCCCATTCCGACTTGCGGTTGCGGCGCGGGCGGGTGACGAGATCCAGCGACGGGGCGGTGGGGACCGGGCGGGGGGAGGGGTCGCGCAGATCGATGGGACGCCCGAATTTGATCGCCATGGTGTCGTCTCTCCTGCCGCCTGGAACATTTGACCTGTTCTAAGCCTAGCACCTCGGGGGTGCTTCGTCACCGCGATCACGCCGAAATGGGGCGAATGGCGCTCGCGCGGAGGCGATTGATTTTGCTGGGCCAAAGGCCCACAAAACGCTCCATGAATCGCTGTATCTCCAAGTTCCCGGCAACGGGCCCGGCTGTCGGGGCGACGGATGTCTGAGTCGACGCCACGCGACCCGGTGACGCGGGATCTGTCGTCGCGCGATCTGGCCATGTCGGTGGCGGCGATCTCGTCGGAGCGGATCGAATCCGACGAGAACGCCTGGACCCGGCGGCTGGTGCTGTTCCTGCGCGTGATGGCGGTGCTGTCGATGGCCCAGGGGCTGTACCACTGGGCCCAGGTCACCGGCTTCGTCGGCGCCGAGGACGACGCCTTCGAGGTCCAGAGCATGGCCTGGCAGACCTCCACCGTCTATTTCGCGGTTATCGAGCTGGTCGCCGCCGTCGGCCTCTGGCTGGCGACGCCGTGGGGCGCCGTGCTGTGGCTGACCACCGTGGTCTCGATGGCGGTGATCGAGCTGATGTTCCCGGCGATCTACGGCGGCAATCTCA
The DNA here is from genome assembly GCF_028290785.1 of Tardiphaga sp. Lineage (GTDB taxonomy): Bacteria > Pseudomonadota > Alphaproteobacteria > Rhizobiales > Xanthobacteraceae > Tardiphaga. The sequence goes on from NZ_JAQGJD010000214.1 coordinate 6,053, forward strand.
TCATCGTCGGCCTGCAGGCGGCGTTCCTGGCGGCCTATCTGGCGCTGGCCTGGATGGCCGCGCGCGAACGGCCGCCATAGCGTACGACCTACGGCGAACGAAGCCTCGCAGAAGGCTCGTCCAAAATCGGGGAGGATCATTTGAACCAGCTCTATTCCGGCGGTACCGCCGGCAGCCTGATTGTCAGCGCCATCGCGCGCTTCGGCGACAGCCCCGCGCTCGCCGATGGCCACGTCCGCTGGAGCTACCGCGAATTCGGCGACGTGGTCGCCCGCTTCATCAGCCTGTTCCGCGCCATCGGCCTGAACAAGGGCGATGCGGTCTCCGTATTGTCCGGCAACCGCGCGGAATCCTGGGCGGCGATCTCCGCCTGCATGGTGATGGGGCTGCGCTACACGCCGCTGCACCCGATGGCCGCCGAAGACGACCACGCCTTCATCATCGAGGACGCCGAAATCGACGCGCTGATCGTCGAGGCCGGCAAATTTTCCGCGCGCGGGCTGGCGATCCGCGCCCGCGTGGCCGGCCTCAAGCACCTGCTGTCGTTCGGCGCCATGGATGGCGCCCGCGACCTGCTGGCGGAGCTGCCGGACGCCGTGCCGGCGCCGCTGGTGGACGACAGCGCCGTCGGCGATATCGCCTGGCTGGCCTATACCGGCGGCACCACCGGCCGCTCCAAGGGCGTGATGCTGCCGCACCGCGTGCTGCTGGCGATGTCGCTGGCGATCGTGGCGGACTGGGACTGGCCTCTGGAGATCCGCTATCTCGCGGCGACGCCGATCAGCCACGCCGCCGGGATCACGCTGTTTCCGGTGATGCTGCGCGGCGGCTTCAGCCGGCTGGTGCAGGGCTTTGACGCCGAGAACTACTGTCGCGTGGTAGAGGACGAGAACATCACCGCGACCTTCCTGGTGCCGACGCTGATCTATGCGCTGATCGACGCGCCGGCGTTGCGCGCCAAATACGACCTCAGCTCGCTGCAGACCATCGTCTACGGCGCCGCGCCGATGTCGCCGGACCGGCTGCGCGAGGGCATGCAGATTTTCGGCCGGGTGTTCGTGCAGCTCTACGGCCAGACCGAGGCGCCGCAGATCATCACCACCTTGCGCAAAATCGACCACGACGTTTCCAGGCCGGAACGACTGGGTTCGTGCGGCCGCGCCAATCCGATGGTCGAGGTCAAACTGTTCGACGCCGACATGCGCGAGGCCGAAGCAGGGCAACCCGGCGAGATCTGCGTGCGCGGCTCGCTGGTGATGGACGGCTATTGGAAGCGGCCGGACGCCACCGAAGACGCGTTTCGCGGCGGCTGGCTGCACACCGGCGACGTCGCGGTGCAGGACGCCGAGGGCTATTTCTACATCGTCGATCGCACCAAGGACATGATCATCTCCGGCGGCTTCAACATCTATCCGCGCGAGGTCGAGGACGCGCTGATGGCGCATCCGGCGGTGGCGTCCGCCGCGGTGATCGGCATTCCCGACGACAAATGGGGCGAGGCGGTGAAAGCCTTCGTCGTGCTGAAGCCCGGCGCGAATAATGGCGCCGCCGAATTGCAGGCGCATGTGAAAGAGCGCCGCGGCGCGCCGTGGGCGCCGAAGACGATCGATTTCGTCGAGGCGATCGCGGTCACCGGGCTCGGCAAGATCGATCGCAAGGCGCTGCGCGCGCCGTATTGGGAAGGCCGCACGCGCGGCGTGGCGTAAGGCGGCTTTGCACACCGGCCTCTCCGCCGTCATTGTGAGCGAAGCGAGGCAATCCAGAGCCCTGCGCCCCATAAGACCTGGATTGCTTCGTCGCAAGGGCTCCTCGCACTGACGGAGGAGGGGCCTGCGCGTCGTCTCCGGCGTCGCCGAAGATCCCCGCCGCGGCTTTTTCCGTCAAATTGTCGAATTATTTTCGGGGCTTTCGCCGGTAACGATTGAGTCACCCTAACGCCGCGGTCACCTGTGTTACGGCAACCTTTAAAGTTTGAACGATGCTGTTTCGCTATGGGCCAGAATCCGCGGACAAAGCTGGAACGAAGGCCTCGCAGCGTGAATCAAACGTTGCGAGAAGCCCTTTATTCACGGGCTTAATACGCGATTCACTGTCTCAAATTCATGATCTCTTTATTGTCTTATTTAAGCGGTTGTTGAAGCGCTGCCCCTTAAGTTGACCCTATCAGACGGGACAAAAGTTTCGTCGAATAAGTCGATAAAAACGACAACAGGGGTTAGTGTCATGATCAAGACGATCGCAAGCGCGGCGGAGAATGTCAGCATCGTTCCCGGCCAGGCGCCGGTGCAGCCGTTGTACCTGGAAGCTCTGACGCTGGTGGAACGCCTGCATCGCCGCCTGCTCGACGTCATCAAGGACGAGTTCGACCGTCGCGGTCGCGCTGATATCAATTCGGTGCAGGCGCTCTTGCTGTACAACATCGGCGACAAGGAATTGACCGCCGGCGAGCTGCGTACCCGCGGCTACTATCTCGGCTCCAACGTGTCGTACAATCTCAAGAAGCTGGTCGAGCTCGGCTTCCTCGATCACCAGCGCTCGCGCGTCGATCGCCGCTCGGTGCGCATTCGCTTGACCGCACAGGGCCAGGAAATCCGTCACATCGTTGACGCCCTCTACCAGAAGCACGTCAAGACCGTGGAGCAGGTCGGCGGCATCTCCAACGAAGAGTTCGCCACGCTGAACAAGTCGCTGCATCGCCTCGAGCGTTTCTGGACCGACCAGATCCTGTATCGTCTTTGAGAATTTCGAATTCGTAGCCAAGAGGGCAGAAGCGGCGCGAAGGCGCATCGGGGGCAGCGCCTTCAGATGCTCTGGCGACAAGCCAGCCACGCACCGCGAAATGCCCCGCTACAACAGGCGTTACCCGGACCGCCCTCCGGTGGAAATCGGTCTCTCTGAAAGGAGGGGCCGATTTTCGTTCGGGGGGGCGGTATGCGAATCTAGGATGCTGCGGATTTACGCTTCGACCACGTAAAGTGTTCTGTCTAGCTCGCAGAGCGCGAGCCATGGTACTCTCCACTCGGACATTGAGCATATTTCCTCAATCGAAAGGGCGAGAGGGGCGGAAGCCTCGACGTCAAATAGCCATTTATCGGGAAAATATCGAGCATAGTTTCCAGCTAAATACAGGGAGACATAAAGATACCCGAATTCATTTAGCGAAGGATTGTTAGTCCACATCCGCCACTCAGCTGTATTGACAGTTGCTCCTGCCGGGAATGGCATACTTACGTTGCCGTTGATCCAGTCATTATGAATCTGGATTATTCCAGCGTTTTCACCAAAGCGAAGTCCAATACGGTCGATCGCATTAGGATTCGTGTGAATTTGATCCATCAATTTTGAAAAGAGTGGGCTCGGATGAAGTATAACGTCTACTCTAGCGTTCCACTCTGGGCCGGTGTGAAAGTCAGATTGAAGCTTTCCTCGAATTAGTGTTGTTCGGAGCGAACTTTGCTCGATGTGCTCCGACATGAGTGGAAGACTAGCGAGACATTCCGCGAAGGTAATTCCTTCAGGGGGCAATGGGGGAAGAGGATTGTCGATCGCACCTAGAATGACACTGTACGCGATCGTCGAACTGCCGTCTTGGGAATAGGTAGTAGTGAATCCGCACAGCGGATGTTCCCGAATTGATGAATGCCAAAGATTAAACGTACCGCGCCGTTTGCCGAGTGACTCATGAGGCTTGGCTCGCAGCATCCCTGCAGAAGTCTCCAAGTCGGAATTTTTTGGTATTGCTCCCGTAGACATTACTAGACCATGGTGCCGGTTTTCGTCCCGAGCTTTATCCAAACTACTCGCTCCGGATTGTTTGAATAGAATTTCCGCCAGCGCTAAACTCATTGTGCCGTAGTAGAGCAAATTCGGCTTAGTTGCTGTTGTTACTGAGTTAGCGGCAGCAAAATATTCTCGCGCTTGGACTAAACAGTAACGAATTTGTTGGGCCTGCTTACGGACATCATCGTGATACTTTTTTGGCACGTTATGGAGTTCGATCAGTAATTTAGTGACCAAGTCGGCATTCTGGAATTTGCGGAGCCCGGCCCAGGCAAACGCCGCAGGATCTGCTACTCGCACTTTTCTGGCCTTAGAGATGATCATTTCTTGCCATGGTTAGGAAATATGTGAGCGAAGTTTACTGAATAGGTGAAGTAAAAACAGATGAACTCTTGAATAACGGCACGCAGCAAAAAAAGGCAAGAGCTGGGGATCAAGAGCTCCATCGATATCATCACGGTGGTACAAAAAGTTTTGGTGACCTTTTTAGGGTGAATCCGAGCAGCCAAAGCAGTTCGATCTCGCTTGAATGTGCCTATTTTCGATGAATGGACCGCCCTCCGGTGGAAATCGGTCTCTCCGCAAGGAGGGGCCGATTTTCGTTTGGGGGTGCCGGCCGATGTGTCGCGCGAAATGCGCAGACGTAGGATGGGTTGAGCGAAGCGATACTCATCATCTCATGAGCGATGGGTATTGCAAGGGCTCAACTCATCCTACGGATACTTATTCGCTCCCGCATGGTCGAGCTGATGCAAGTCGATAAATTCCGAAACTACACGCCGGATGAAATCCGGGCGACGGTGAACGAAAACCTCTCCAAATCCGACAAAGAGCTATTGGAGATGATTTCATGGCCTATGACCCGCCACAGCCGATGTGGAAGCGCAACGCGGCTGGCATTCTCGACTTCGCGCTGGCTTTCGTCGTGTGCGTCTACCTGTCGTCCAAACTGATCGGAGATGTCGCGCACGAGCCGTTCTTTGGCGAACCGATTCTATCCCTGGGATTGAACGGCGAGAACATCAGGATCAGGGGTGTGCCCGCGTTTTTGGCGATTGCGCTGATGGTCAGCTACTTCATGATCCTCGGTCGCACCGGAGGAACGATCTTTCAGAGGTTGTTCGGAATGAAGCGGGCGTGAAGCGCATACTCATTTTCACGTGGCTGTTTCCGCCACTGGTTCTTCTCGTCTTTGTTGCCCCTGACGCGATTTCGACCCGCGACTTCATGGACGCGGGGATGCTCATCTGGATGTTGGGGTGGGCGTACACGGTTGCCGTCGTGCCTGCCTGGTTGACGGCAGCAGTAGACTGGGCGCTTTCGGCAAGGCCGCTGGCTCTCCGCCTTGTCGCGACGATGGGGGTCGCGGCCATCATGGCCGTCCTGTCCGCGCGTTACGGCTTCGGCCAAAAAGGCGAGTACCTGTATTTCGGGTCGATGGGTGCAATCCCGGCAGCCCTGTGTTCGTGGCTGTCGGATCAACCGATGAGTCTACACTGGCCAGAGCGCCAACGCAGTGGCGGTTGAACCCAGGCGACGTGAGCGCGACCAATCGCCATGGCCACTATTCTCGGAGAGCTGCTGTTCGCCCTTGTCCGCATTGTTGTTGCGGACTGGGCGTATTCGCTCTGGATCAAGATAGCGACCTGGCTCGATTCAAAAATCCAGCGGCGTTGGGTGAAGCTTGCCCTTGGCGGCGCGCTCGGGCTCGCGGCCTATTTTCTGCTGCCGGTTGTTACCGGGCTGTTCGGATTTTGAAGACCATGCAAGTCATCCTCTCGCTCATCCGGGCGACGCTTGCGGAGTCGCCTTACCGAGGCTCCTCGTCCTTCATTTCGACGAGGTTGTTGTCGGGGTCGATCAGGAATAGCTGCCTGACCCCGTCCGGTCGGGTGTGAAGGTTGCCGTCGGTCGGATCGAACCGGGTGCCGAACGGGATTTTTCTATCCCGCAGCCGTTGCATGGCAGCGTCGAGGTCGGGGCTGCTCATGGCGAAATGGTCGCCCCAGTCCTTGGGGCGGTCGTTCGGCGCGGCCGGAATGAGGTGAAGCGTGGTGCCGTTGGAGAACTCGAACCAGCGGACGTCGAGCTTAACCTTCGGCGGGACTTCCTTGAGTTCGAAGGCGTCGGTGTAGAATTCGACCGCGGCTTGCATATTCAATATGTGCAGTGAGACATGATCCAATTTCATGGGCAGCCTCCGAACCAATAAAGCCCCCGAAGGGGATGGTGCGATGCAAGTATCATTTCAGACCGTCATCCATGAAGCAAGGCGCAGCGACGCTACGCAACGGCAAATGAACCGGAGCGAACCACCGCGCGACCAAACGGCATGCTGAAATCCCGGCATCGAAAAATGACCCGCATCGCTTGGAGATGATTTGATGACCCGGTTCTTGATCTTTGCGGTGCTGTTTCTTGCCGTCGCCACGGTCTCGTTCTATGCCGTGATGTACATCGCGACGGGCGCAGCGCAGGACGGCGGGCTGGGGCCGGTTTTCATGTATCTGTTCCTGATCGTGCCAGGGCTGCTGGTCGCGCTGCTCGACTGGCTGGTCGCCAGAACGTCGATGCCTGCTATCGTGACGACGACGGTTGTTGCCTACGGGCTATCCGTGCTGGCGCTCGCTTTGCTTCTTGGGTCCAGCCAACAGATCCTGCCGCTCGGGCTCATCCTCGCCATTCCAGCCGCCGTGTGTTCGTGGCTGTCAGACAGGCCTGAGGCAAGCGCAACGGCGTAAGCGATGCCGTCGCAGCCACTCGCCGTTTCGGCAGAATTGGAATCCCGCGTTAAATGGCCCGCGTCGGTCGATGCAGGCAAACCCGTTCATCAAGACAAAAGCCCGCGAGGACATCGCGGGCTTCTGCTCAAAACGGCTATAAGGTCGTGGTTAACGAACCGTGCTAGCGGTCGCGGCCTTCGCGGTGGTCATGTTCGGCCGGGCTGCCAGCACGCCCAACTGGTGCGGGGAGGCCGTGGAGGTCGGCACCGCCGACTGTTCCCCGACATTTGCGGCTCCCAGTACCCCAACCTGCACCGCCGAGATCGGCAAACCCTGGGATTGATAGGTCGGCAACTCAGCAGCGAAGCCGGTAGACCCTGCCGCGATCGAGATCACGGCGGCGGCGGCTAGTGATAGGAAAGTTATCTTCACGGTCATTCTCCTCGTGGAATTTGATAAGACAATCTAGTTACTTTTGTTGCGTTGCGATAGGGCATTGCTGCATTGCAACAATGCCGGCTCTGCCCACCGCTTTGTGAATTTATTCCGGCGTTTCGCGCCTGCCTCGTTTGGTGCGACCTCGTGCGGGGTCACATGTCGTCGAAGGTGCGATCGCCCTGCCGCCCAGCATTGGCCAGCCTGCCTTCTTCAGTCGCGCGAGACGGCGCATGGTTCATGCGTTACTCGCAGGCCGCGAATTTGCGGACATCGTCGATGCCCCACATCGGCACGGGACCACGCACGAAAATCCCCGCACCAGGCGGGGATCTGTCGTCTCAATCGTAGTCGTCCAGCATGTCCTGTAGTTCGTCGGCCCACTGCTGGTTCTGTTCGTTCTGATAGGTGAAATGCTCGGCCTCGGCCGAAAGTTCTAGCTCGGTAATGATAGGTCTCGATTCGTGGAGGCTCCCGACGCGGAGGTCTGGGGAGCGAAAGCCCGTTGCATCCGGCGAGGCCGTTCCGGCATGCCGGACGCGGTTTCTCGAAGCCTGTCATTGCAACGAAGGGGGTAGGGTGAAACGTCAGGTCGCTTGCGTGATGCAAACCCTTGAGGGTGCCGGCATTGCCCGAGACATGGTGGGCGGAGCGCGGCAGCGCGAGACTGACAGACCGGATGTAGGAAGCGCGGGCGGCTTTTTCAAGGCCGCCCGGCCGTCGCGGAAAAGCAAAGGCCCTGCTGAGGGGGACAGCAGGGCCTTGACGACGGGAGCCGTTACGACAGCTCGACCGTCGGCAATTCTGAGCTAGGCACTCCGGTCCGGGTTTCAAGTATTCACAAAATTGAAATGCACGGCTGCGGTACCACGGAACAGAAATCGGTGTGTCGGATTGTACAGTCGTTGAGGAGGAATGAGCGATGGACGACTTGAAAAACCGAGGCCAGCAGGACCGCAGCAAGATCAACATGCACGAGCCGCATGAGCTGCAATACTGGACCAAGCACTTGAACGTCAGCCGCGAAGAGCTGGCCAAGGCGGTGGAAAAAGTCGGCAATGGCGCTGCCGCCGTGCGCAAGCAGCTACGGCAATGAAGCCGCTCGTGAGAAGCTGGTGCGAGGCGGATCTCGCACGGTTGCGCCAGATGGTGCTAGCGGGTGCGTCGGTCTCGCGCTGCTCGGCGGCGCTGAACCGGCCGACCAATTCGGTGCGCAACCAGGCCCGCCGCATGGGCGTGCCGTTCCCCGGCATCCGGGCCGTCAAGGCCACGCAGAAAATGAAGATCGCGGCCGCCGAGCGGACCCTCAGTCCCGGTAGCCTGCGCTACGACGGGTCCCGCGCCTAGCGTGGGGTTGCCACTGGACGATGCGGCGGCCTTGGCTAGTGGGTTGGTCGTCGTCGTCCTCCGGCGCATTGGGGCGTGCCGGTAGCCGGGAGCCGGCGGCTTTCTCGATCCATCCTTACGGTATTTAAAACACTGCGGCGTAGGACAGAGCCCGACGCGTTACGTCGGAGGGCATCATGTCGGACGTGCTGTATGGCGGCTGGGGCGTCGCCGAGCTGCTCGCGCTGATCCAGAAGTATCCCTGGCCAAGCTTTGCCATCGCGCTGACGGCCGGGCTGCTGGTGTACGCGGTGCTGCATCCGGAGCGCGGCGACGGCGCGTCGCTGGACCTGGGCGGCGGCGATAGCGGAGATGCCGGCGGCTGCGGCGACTGAGCAGCGGCGCTTGCGAGCCTGTGGAGATAGTTTATCCACGATGGAACCAGTTCGCCCATCGCGCTTTAACGCCCCAACCATAGGGGCACAGCCATGCTGGTCGAACGCGGGTTGCAGGTGATGAATGTCGAGGTGGTCGGCGACGCCTATGCCATCGCGCAAAACTATTTGCGCAAGAGCGGCGCCATTCCCGACACCTATCTCACTCACAACCGGCTGCTGGAAACCATCGTGCAGATCTTCCAACGCGGCGAAGCCAACAAGATCCGACTCGCCAACAAGGCGATCCAGACCTTCGAGGCCACGGCGTCCTGATGCCCGAAGTTCTGTTGCCTGAAGGAGACGACATCGCCATGCAGACCGCGATCGACCGCATCATGCACACCTACGACCTGATGATGACGCGTAGCCAGTTGGCCAATGACGAAGCCCGCGCCAAAGTCTCCGAATATATCAAATCGCTGTTCGACGGCGGCGAGAAAGATTCGCACCGCCTGACGGTGTGCGGCCTGACATATTTGCGCGAACTCGACGGCAGCAACGATCCGGTGAAGGCGGGATTTACGGGGCTGTGATCCTTCTCCCTCCCCCCGGCGAAGCGAAGCTTCGCAGGGTGGGGCGGGTGGCCGCGCGAAGCGCGGTCGGGTGGGGGGCGCCCTATGCGCCTGAGCCCGCGCCACCCCACCCCGGCCTCCACTTCCGACGATGCCGTTGCATCGTCGTTCGTTCGGCCGACCCTCCCCGCAAGGGGGAGGGAGGCCACCGACGCCTTCTCGTTGCATGTCCCATTCAAACTAGTACTTCACCTCCACCCCAGCGTCGCCTTGCTGCGCCTACAGGTAGCTATGGAATTTGCCGTCGTCGTTTAGGTAGCCGCGGCAGGGCGTCCGAAGCGGTTTATCGCGCGATGATTCTTCGGCGGCAGCGGCCGGCGCCTGCGCCAGACTTGCGAAGCCGAAATTTTCGTGTTGGAATTCCCACACAATGGGATTCAGGCCGTTCGACGTGCGTGTTGCGACCGAGACATTGAGCAGTCCCGAAAGCCCGCTTGTGGCGCGGCACGCATCAGGCGTGGCCGCGTCGTTTTTGTATCCAACGAGGAGACAGGCGATGCAGAAGGGCACCGTCAAATGGTTCAACCCCACCAAGGGCTACGGCTTCATCAAGCCGAGCGTCGGCGACAAGGACGTGTTTGTGCACATCTCCGCCGTCGAGCGCGCCGGCCTCAGCACGCTCAATGAAAACCAGCTGGTGGAATACGAGCTGGTGGAAAACCGCGGCAAGTCGTCGGCGGAAAATTTGAAGGTGTCGTAGCGCGCGCCTTTCCCTCCCCCGCGTCTTTCGCGTGGGGAGGGTGGCGCGTTTGAGAGCGCAGCGAACAAACGTGACGGGTGGGGGCGCCCCACGCGCAGGAGTGTTTGTGGCACCACCCCCACCCGACAGCGCTTCGCGCGGCCACCCTCCCCACGCGAAAACGCGGGGGAGGGAAAGATCAGCGCTCAGCTTTTCTTTTTGGTGGCTTTCTTCTTCGGCTTCTTCGGAGCTACCGCCTTCTTCACCGGCTTTTCCTTCTTCACAACCGCCTTCTTCACCACCGGCGCGGCTTCCGCGGCCATGCGGACTGAGCGGGCATACGAGTCGGCGGCGTTGTCGGCGGAAATCAGCAGCCGCTTGGCGGCGGCGGTGCCGTGCTCCCACGCGATGCCGGCGAGCTGCTTGAAGCGCGCTTTGGCGTCCGGCGTCTTGGCCTTGGCGGCCTGCGCCAGGTAGCGGTCGCGTCGTGCTTTCACGGCGGCCAGCAGCGTCTTGTTCTGCGCTTTCGCGATGGTTCGGATTGCGACGTCGAGATCGGCGTCAGCCATGGTCTGCCCCTCTTAGATGATGGTCGGTGATATCAACTCGTCGCACAGGCTGGCGCCGGCGGTGGTCCGGCAGCGCTCGCCCTCCAGCCGCAGCGCGCCCATGGCCAGCAGCCGCAGCGCCTGCGGGTAGATCTTGTGCTCGATCTCCAGCACCCGCGCGGCCAGCGTGTCGGCGGTGTCGTCGTCGGCGACGCCGACCGCGCCCTGCATCACAATCGGGCCGGCATCGGTCTCCGGGATCACGAAATGCACGGTGGCGCCCGACAGCTTGACGCCGGCGCGCAGCGCCTGGCCGTGCGGGTCGAGGCCGGGGAACGACGGCAGCAACGACGGGTGGATGTTGAGCATGCGGCCGTACCAATGCCGCACGAAGTCGGCGGTAAACAGCCGCATGAAGCCGCCGAGACAAATCAGGTCGATCTTGTGGTCGTCGAGCGCTTGCTGCAGCACGGTCTCGAAACCGGCGCGGTCTTTTCCAAAGGGCTTGCTCTCGATCACCAGCGTCTTGACGCCGTGCGCGCGCGCCGTGTCGAGGCCCGGCGCGTCGGCCTTGTTGGAAATCACCAGCGCGATCTCGGCGGGGAAGCCATCGGCGGCCGCGGCCTCGATCAGCGCGGTCATGTTCGACCCGCGGCCGGAAATCAGGATGGCGACGCGGCGCATCGTGTCGCTCACAGCTTGAGTTCGAGGTGCCCGTCATAGACGACGCGCTCGTCGCCCGAGGCCTTGATCACCTCGCCGAGCACGCCGACCGTCTCGCCGCCCTCGCGCAGGATGTCCAGCACCTGCTGCACGCCGTCCGGCTTGACGATGGCGATCATGCCGACGCCGCAGTTGAAGGTGCGCAGCAATTCGAGTTCGGCGATGTCGCCCTCGGCCGCCAGCCACTTGAACACCGGCAGCACGGTCAGCGCGGTGAGGTCGATGCGGACGCCCAGCTCCTTCGGCAGCACCCGCGGGATGTTGTCGGTAAAGCCGCCGCCGGTGATGTGGGCGAGGCCCTTGACGGCGCCGGTGTCGCGGATCGCGCGCAGGCAGGATTTGACGTAGAGCCGGGTCGGCGTCAGCAGCGCGGCGCCGAGTGTCATGAAGGGCAGGAACGGCGCCTGGTCGGTGTAGGCCAGCCCGGTCTTCTCGACGATCTTGCGCACCAGCGAAAAGCCGTTGGAGTGCACGCCGGAGGAGGCCATGCCGATCACGACGTCGCCCGCTTCAATGTCCTTGGTCGGGAGCAGGGTGCCCCGCTCGGCGGCGCCGACGGCAAAGCCGGCGAGGTCGTAGTCGCCGTCCTTGTACAGGCCGGGCATTTCGGCGGTTTCGCCGCCGATCAGCGCGCAGCCGGACTCGCGGCAGCCCTCGGCTACGCCGGCGACGATCGAGGCGGCGGCCTCGGGGTCGAGCTTGCCGCAGGCAAAGTAGTCGAGGAAGAACAGGGGCTCGGCGCCCTGCACCACGAGGTCGTTGACCGACATGGCGACGAGGTCGATGCCGATGCCCTGGTGGAAGCCGGCCTCGATGGCGATCTTCACCTTGGTGCCGACGCCGTCGGTGGCGGCCACCAGCACGGGGTCCTTGAAGCCGGCGGCCTTGAGGTCGAACAAGCCGCCGAAGCCGCCGATCTCGGCATCGGCGCCGGCGCGCGCGGTGGCGCGGACCATCGGCTTGATCAGATCGACCAGCCGGTTGCCGGCATCGATATCGACGCCCGCATCCGCGTAAGTGAGGCCTTTTTTCGCGTCGGTCATGGCCGGTTTCCTGGCAGTAAGCGGTTCGGGCATTTTCGGCTGGCTTACACGATAGCCAATGATTTCAATAGTTTCCCGGCGGGCTTTTCCCCATGGTGTTCCGGGGTTGTTCACGGTATTTGCCGCTTTAAGGCAGGTCGCGGCGGTTTCGATCGGCCACATCGTTTGAAAGTGTCCAAGCAAATGGTCATAATGCCGCCTGGGGTTGCAGCACGTGCGTTTGGGTTGCGGTTGATTTCAGCCAGATGGCATATGAATTTCAGATAGACGAACTTGAGGGTCCATATACCGACGAAGAAGGATCGCAGATCGTCGAGTTCATCCTTGGATTCGATGTCGAGCAAGACAGCATCGTCGTGATGTCGGTAATTTTGTTTCCCACGACTGATCCCAACGCGCTGGAATTGTGCTTTGGCATCAGAACGAAAACCGCCAGCGGCGAGGTGAGTGGGCCGGACTATGGCAGGGAAGGCGCTGATCTGTATATTCCGAGGGAGTATAGAGCTCAGGTTCTGGCAAAGGTCAGGGAATCGATAGCGCTCGTTGTGGCTGCGGCTTTACCTGCTTCTATCGTAATGGAGACCTTTTACCCCGCGCTTCCACCTCAAGCGCTGCAAAAATACGATGGTGCGGCAGCAGCGGTTATTGGATGCGGCTATCGGTTGGAAGACAGCTTTAGAGATACTGAAAATGGGATCAATTATTGGCTGTTTGGGAAACTCTGACGGAGTAGTCTCGGGTGGATCGTTTTGGAGGTGAGCCATGAAGCGAACTGATCTGGTCGCCCTGTCCGGTGCGGCCACCAAGCGAGTGATGGCCAACAAGGTTGGCGTTATCGGTCCGACCAAGGAACAGCTCGAAAAACTGGAAGAACACAAGAAGCAGAAGGCGGCTGGCAAGCCGGCAGTCGGTACCCGACGCACGGCAGCTTCTTCGTGATCGTTCCCGGATATCACCAAAAAGGCCGTCCAGTAGGGCGGCCTTTTTGATTGGCGAATGGTTGGGGAACAGTGGCGCGCAATCCCTCGCATGCGGCGTTCGCATGCACTATGTACACGGTACGCCGGTCGGGGTGCTGAGCCCGGATTGCCAATCAGACCGGAGCCGGGAAGCGCCGCGTGAGCATACCGAACATCATTACGCTGGGCCGCATCCTGCTGGTGCCGGTGATCGTGTGGGCGATTGCGTCCAACCAGATGGAGATCGCGTTCGCGGTATTCGTGGTGGCGGGGATCTCCGACGCCGTGGATGGGTTCCTGGCGAAACGCTTCAACATGGCCAGCGAGCTCGGCGCGCTGCTCGATCCGCTCGCCGACAAGGCGCTGCTGGTGTCGATCTATGTGGCGCTGGGGATCTGGGGCGCGGTGCCGCGCTGGATCGTCATCCTGGTGGTGTCGCGCGACATCATGATCGTCAGCGCCGTGATTGTGTCATGGTTGTTTGGCAAGCCGATCCCGATGAAGCCGCTGATGGTGTCGAAGCTCAACACGGTGGCCCAGGTGGCGTTCGCCGCATTGGTGCTGGCAGCCCTCGGATTTGGTTTCAAATCCTCGCCTTACGATATGATTTTAATGGGTTTTGTCACGATCTTGACCTTGCTGTCGGTGTCCTTCTATCTGGTCGAGTGGATGCGGCACATGAGCACGATCGAGTCCGGTCAAGAGCCGCCACTAGCCCCCTAATGGAGCCGGACGTCCGGTTTGGAGTGACTGCGTGGCAGCCCGCGTACCCCCTCGTCAGCTGGCGTTCGCGCTGCCCCATGCGGAAAGCTTGTCGCGCGACAACTTCCTGGAAGGCCCGGCCAATGCCGAGGCGCTCGGGCTGATCGATCGCTGGCCGGACTGGCCGAACCGGGTGATGCTGCTGGTCGGCCCGGAAGGCTCCGGCAAGAGCCATCTGGCGGCGATCTGGGCGGAACAGGCCGGCGCGCGCTCCACCATGGCGCATGCGCTCGCGGCCTCCACCGTGCCCGCGTCCCTCGCCACCGGCGCGCTGGTGGTCGAGGACCTCAATGCCGGCAGTTTTGACGAACGCGCGCTGTTTCATCTCTTAAACCTCGCCCGCGAGGACCAGGCCTCGGTGCTGATCACCGCCCGGGTGGCGCCGGTGGCGCTGCCGATCGAGTTGCGCGACCTGCGCTCGCGGCTGCGCGCCGTGCCCGTGGTCGAGCTGATGCCGCCGGACGACGGGCTATTTCGCGCCCTGATCGTGAAATTCGCCGCCGACCGCCAGCTCATCATCGACGAGACCGTGGTGAGCTACCTCGCCAGCCGCATCGAGCGCTCGTTCGCCGCCGCCCGCCAGGCGGTGGAAATGCTGGATAGCGAGGCGCTGCGGCTCGGCCGCCCGGTGACGCGCGCTTTGGCCGCGGAACTGCTGCGCGGCGCCTGACCTTCAGACTTCGTCCTGGATGTCGAAGCGCGCCACCTTGCCGCCGCGAAAACGGAAAACGTGTCCGACCGTCTTGTCTTTCAACCCGTGGGTCTGCCCCTGCAGCGGGTTGCCTTCGAGATCGCGGATGGTCTGCCGGACCTCGGCGACAACAGCGCCGTCCGCGCTGCGGCGAAAGCCCACCGGCTCGACGTGCGGACTGACCATGGCCCACTGGCGCGTCCAGTAGTCGCGGATGGCCTCGCGGCCCTGGACGTGGCCGCCATCCATGCCGTTGGCCCAGGCGACATCATCGGTGAGCGCGGCCAGCACGCCGTCGATGTCCCGCGCATTGAAACGGTCGTACAGGCGTTCAACGAGTTGGATGTCGTCGTCCATGGGTTCTCTCCTTGCAAGATCCGGGTTTTGTGTCACAACCGTCGCATCTACATATGTACGTATGCATATTGGAAATGGACTGTGCAAGGGGTGAAGTGCGATGGACATGAATGTGCTTTCGACGCCTGGGCACCTGATCAGCCTCGCGGCGCGCGGGTTCGCCCGCCTCAGCGAAGCGCGGCTCAAGCCGCTGGGCTTCGGCGTGGGCCATCTGCCCGTGCTGGTCGCGCTTCAGGACGGCCGGGCCAGCACGCAACGTGATCTCGCCCGCTTTGCCAAGACCGAGCAGCCGCCGATGGCCCAGATGCTGGCCCGGATGGAGCGGGACGGGCTGATCCGGCGGGCGCCGGACCCGGCGGATGGGCGCAGCAGCCGCATCACCCTGACGGCCGCCGCAGAAGCGCGCCTGCCGGATGCCATCACGGTGTTGCTGCAGGGCAATCAGGAGGTCCTGCGCGACTTCACCAGCGAGGAGGCCGCACTGCTCGTCGACCTGCTGACGCGGCTGATCGCCAACCTCGACGGGGTGGCGAGCGCCGAAGCCTAGCCGGTGCCGCGCGCTTTGGCCGCGGAACTGCGGCGCGGCGCCTGACTTAGCCTCCCCGATACCCGACGCGCGGCTTGACGGCGACAATGGCAGGTTCATCAATGTCATCGGCAGCCTTGTCATCGGAATGTCACGCGCGTCGCACATGGTTTGCAGGCCTTTGCCGGCCCTGCAGCGTTGTTTGAACTGGATGGATCGTTACCTTATGGACTCCGCGCAAGAGATTGTTATCGAAGAGAAAAAAGGTGAGGCGAAGCCGGCGGAAGTGGTCGCTTCCGGACCCGAGCGCTTCATCAACCGCGAATTGTCCTGGCTGCACTTCAATCGCCGCGTGCTGGAGGAATCGGTCAATCCCGGTCACCCCGCGCTGGAGCGGGTGCGCTTCCTGTCGATCTCCGCCAACAACCTCGACGAATTCTTCATGGTCCGCGTCGCCGGCCTCAAGGCCCAGGTCCGCGAGGGCATTGCCGAGCGCAGCCCGGACGGGTTGACGCCGACCGAGCAGCTCGTGGTCATCAACGAGGCCGTCTCGAAACTCGGCCAGGACCAGCAGGCGATCTGGCGCGAGCAGCGCAGCATGCTGGCCGAGGTCGGCATCGTGCTGCTCGACGGCAAGGACGCCAGCAAGACCGAGCGGGCCTGGATCGAGGACCACTTCCTCCACAATATCTTCCCGCTGCTGACGCCGCTGGCGATCGACCCGGCGCATCCGTTCCCGTTCATCCCCAGCCTCGGCTTCACCATCGCGCTGCAGCTCGCGCGGGTGTCCGACGGCAAGCCGATGAACGCGCTGATCCGTATGCCCGGCAAGATCGACCGTTTCATCCGGTTGCCGAATCCGGCGAAGGACGGCGCGGCCCGGGTGATCACCCTGGAGCAGGCCACCGGCCTGTTCATCGGCCGGCTGTTCCCGGGTTACACGGTCAAGGGGCAGGGCGCGTTTCGCATCATTCGCGACAGCGAGCTGGAAGTCGAAGAAGAGGCCGAGGATCTGGTGCGGCTGTTCGAGTCGGCACTGAAGCGCCGCCGCCGCGGTTCGGTGATCCGGCTCGAGATCGAAGCCACCATGCCGGCCGAACTGCGCGCCTTCGTGCAGCGCGCGCTGGCCACCACCGACGACGAGATCATCCTGGTCGATGGCGTGCTCGCGATGAACGAGCTGTCGCAACTGACGCGGCTCGACCGGCCCGACCTCGAATTCGTGCCCTACGTGCCGCGCCACCCGGAGCGGGTCCGCGACCACGGCGGTGACATCTTTGCCGCGATCCGGCAGAAGGACCTGGTGGTCCACCACCCCTACGAATCGTTCGACGTGGTCGTCCAGTTCCTGCAGCAGGCGGCGCGCGACCCGGACGTGGTGGCGATCAAGCAGACGCTGTACCGCACCTCCAACAACTCGCCGATCGTGCGCACGCTGGTGGAAGCCGCCGAGGCCGGCAAGTCGGTCACCGCATTGGTCGAACTGCGCGCGCGATTCGACGAAGAGGCCAACATCCGCTGGGCGCGCGATCTCGAACGCGCCGGCGTCCAGGTGGTCTATGGCTTCCTCGAGCTGAAGACCCACGCCAAACTGTCGCTGGTAGTTCGCCGCGAGGGCGGCACGCTGGCCACCTACGTGCACTCCGGTACCGGCAATTACCATCCGGTGACGGCGCGGATCTACACCGACCTGTCCTACTTCACGTCGGACCCGACCATCGGCCGCGATGCCGCGCGGGTGTTCAATTACATCACCGGCTATGCCGAGCCCTCCGACATCGAGAAGATGGCGGTCTCGCCGCTGACGTTGCGCAAGCGGATGATCGAGCACATCAAGGGCGAGGCGGCGTTCGCGCGCGCCGGCAAGCCCGGCGCGATCTGGCTGAAGATGAACTCGCTGGTCGATCCCGACATCATCGATGCGCTGTATGACGCCTCGAATGCCGGCGTGTCGGTCGAGCTGGTCGTGCGCGGCATCTGCTGCCTGCGGCCCGGCGTGCCCGGCCTGTCGGAGCACATCCGCGTCAAATCGATCATCGGCCGTTTCCTCGAACACGGCCGCGTCTATTGCTTCGGCATGGGCCACGGGCTGCCGAGCGCCAAGGCGGCGGTATATATTTCCTCCGCCGACATGATGCCGCGCAACCTCGACCGCCGCGTCGAAGTGCTGATCCCGCTGCAAAATCCAACGGTGCATCAACAGGTCGTCGAGCAGATCATGGTGGCCAACCTCAAGGACACCGAGCAGAGCTGGCAGTTGTTGCCCGACGGGTCGTCAACGCGTATGAAGGCCGCGAAGGGCGAGGAGCCCTTCAACCTGCACAATTACTTTATGACGAATCCGAGTCTGTCTGGCCGTGGAAAGTCGCTTGAGAAATCTTCGCCACGCCGGCTCACCCGCAAGGCCGAGCGCCAGCAGTCCTCGTAAGGAGTCCGCGACATGGTAGCGCGCCTTCCCAAGCGCGCGCCCAGCGTCGCGGTGATCGACATCGGCTCCAATTCGGTCCGTCTTGTCGTCTATGAATCGCTGTCGCGCAGCCTCGTCACATTGTTCAACGAGAAGGCGCTGTGCGGCCTCGGCCGCGAAGTGCAGTCGACCGG
>NZ_JAQGJD010000234.1 GCF_028290785.1 Tardiphaga sp.
CCGGATCCGCGGCCCAAGTGGTCGCAGCCTGGCCCGGAAGTACGGTCCCCCGGCCAAAAATCGCCGCGGTGGCGCGCCGAGAGGCGACGCGGTTGCGGCTTCGTCGCCGACGGCGAAGCGGATCGCGTTAGAGCTACCAACCCGCGCCTTTCGGCGCGCGCCTCCCCTCATGGGTCGAGGGGAAGTCTTGGCATAGCTCGGACGCTCTACGCGCCGCGAGAATGCGGGAGCTTGGCTGTTTGAAATTTGCATAGCGTATGATGCGGATGCGCTAGGCAATCAAGCCACGCTCGCTGACCTCTCCCCGTCATTGCGAGGAGCGAAGCGACGCGGCAATCCAGAAAGCCGCAAACTCCGCAAGAACTGGATTGCATCGTCGCAAGGGCTCCTCGCAATGACGGCGAACCGCCGGAGCGAGTTCACCCCACGCTCACGCCTTCTTCTTCACGTCCTTGATATCGGCGAACACGATGCCTTCGGCGCGTTCCTTGGTGTACTTCAGATAGAAGTCGTTCTTCGCCAAAAACACCGGATCGCCATCGACGTCGTCAGCGACGCCGGAATTGTTGGCGGTCATGAAGGCGTCGAGCAGCTTCGGGTTGTCGCTGGAGATCCAGCGCGCCAGCGAGAATTCCGACACTTCGAAATCCACCGGCAACTGATATTCGGCGTCGAGCCGCGCCTTCAGCACGTCGAGCTGCAGGGGTCCGACGACGCCGACCAAAGCCGGCGCACCGTCGCGCGGGCGAAACACCTGGACTACGCCCTCTTCCGACATCTGCTGCAGCGCTTCCTTCAGCTTCTTCGCCTTCATGGCATCGCCGAGCCGGACGCGGCGGACGATTTCCGGCGCGAATGAGGGCACGCCGATGAAGGTGAGGTCCTCGCCGTCGGTCAGCGTGTCGCCGATCCGCAGCGTGCCGTGGTTGGGAATGCCGACCACGTCGCCGGCAAAGGCCTCGTCGGCCAGCGCGCGGTCCTGCGCGAAGAAGAACTGCGGGCTCGACAGGCTCATGTTCTTGCCGGTGCGCACCAGCTTGGCCTTCATGCCCCGCGTCAGCTTGCCCGAGCACAATCGCGCGAACGCGATGCGGTCGCGGTGGTTCGGATCCATGTTGGCCTGGATCTTGAACACGAAGGCGCTCATGCGCGGCTCGTCGGCTTCGACCCTGCGCAGATTACTGTCCTGCGCGCGCGGCGGCGGCGCGAACTGGCCGAGCCCCTGCAAGAGATCGCCAACGCCGAAGTTGCGCAGCGCCGATCCGAAATACACCGGCGTCATGTGGCCTTCGCGAAATGCGGCGAGGTCGAACGGTTTGTTGGCTTCCTTGACCAGCGCCAGTTCTTCCAGCGTTTCGGAGACATCGAGCGTGGGATGGCGAGCCGCGAGATCGGCGACCTCGATCTGCTCGGCTGCGCCGGTTTTGGCGCCGCCGCCTTCGAGCAGGCGAATGCCGCCGGTATGAATGTCGTAGGTGCCGAGAAAGTCGCGGCCGCGGCCGACCGGCCAGGTCATCGGCGTGGTGTCGAGCGCCAGCGTCTTCTCGATCTCGTCCAGCAGATCGAAGGTGTCGCGGCTCTCGCGATCCATTTTGTTGATGAAGGTGATGATCGGAATGTCGCGGAGCCGGCAGACCTCGATCAGCTTCAGCGTCCGCGCCTCGATGCCCTTGGCGGCGTCGATCACCATCACGGCGGAGTCGACCGCGGTTAGCGTGCGATAGGTATCCTCCGAAAAGTCTTCATGGCCCGGCGTGTCCAGCAGGTTGAACACCAGGTCCTGGAACTCGAAGGTCATCACCGAGGTGACGACCGAGATGCCGCGGTCGCGCTCGATCTTCATCCAGTCGGAGCGCGTCGAGCGGCGTTCGCCCTTGGCGCGGACCTGGCCGGCGAGGTTGATGGCGCCGCCGAACAGCAGCAGCTTTTCGGTCAGCGTGGTCTTGCCGGCGTCGGGATGCGAGATGATCGCGAAGGTGCGGCGGCGCGCCACTTCGGCGGCAAACGGATGCGCGGCGGATTCTGTGGGGAGGGCAATGTCGGACATGGCGTGCCTGTGGCAGGGAAACCGGGCGCAATCAAGGGGATTTGCAGGATTCGGGTGGTTGCGGGGCGTTCCCGCGTGCCTCATATAGGGGATCCGGAGGACGACCTCCCATTTCCCAACCCTGCGCAGGACGGCCTGCTTGTTTCGGAGGCTGTCATGGCGTGGATTTTGTTGTTGGTTGCTGGATTGCTCGAGGTCGGCTGGGCCGTCGGACTGAAATATACCGAAGGCTTTACCAGGCTGGTCCCGTCGGTCCTGACCCTGGCGAGCATGACCGCGTCAGTCGGCATGCTGGCGCTGGCGCTGAAGACGCTGCCGATGGGCACCGCTTACGCGGTGTGGACCGGGATCGGCGCGGTCGGCACCGCGATCCTCGGCATCGTCCTGTTCGGCGATCCCTCCAGCTTCGCCCGCATCGCCTGCATCGGCCTGATTGTCGCGGGGATCGCCGGGCTGAAGCTGGTGAGCTGAGGCGTAGATCGTAGGATGGGTTGAGCCGTTGCGAAACCCATCGGCAGAGGGGTGATGGGTTTCGCGAAGACGCTCAACCCATCCTACAGCTACTGAGCCGTAGGGCGGATTAGCGAAGCGTAATCCGCCGTGGGGCGGCGCAATACGCTGCGCTATTGCGCCCTACCGCTGTAGCGCATCCGGGACGCATGCTACCAAATTCAGATAAACGTCAGGTGCAGCAGCTTCACGGCCCAGTACGACAGCGCCGCGACGATCGCCGACGCGGGGATCGTGATGACCCAGGCATAGACGATCGAACTCGCTACGTTCCAGCGCACCGCCGAAACCCTTCGCGCCGCGCCGACGCCGACGATGGCGCCGGTAATGGTGTGGGTGGTCGAGACCGGCACGCCCAGAAACGTCGCCATGAACAACGTCGCCGCGCCGCCGGTCTCGGCGCAAAACCCCTGCATCGGCGTCAGCTTGGTGATGCGCAGCCCCATGGTGCGGACGATGCGCCAGCCGCCCATCAAGGTGCCCAGCGCCATCGCGCTCTGGCACGACAGCACCACCCAGAACGGCACCGAGAACTCGGTTCCGAGATGGCCCTGCGAGTACAGCAACACCGCGATAATGCCCATGGTCTTCTGCGCGTCGTTGCCGCCATGGCCGAGCGAATACAGCGAGGCCGAGACGAACTGCAGGATGCGGAAGGCGCGATCGACCGCGAACGGCGTCGAGCGCACCGACGCCCACGACACGATCGCGGTGAGCACCAGCGCCAGCAGAAAACCGACCAGCGGCGACAGCACGATCGCCAGCAGCGCCATCGACAGGCCCTTCCACTCGGCTGCGGCAAAGCCGGCCTTGGCCAATCCAGCGCCCAGCAGACCGCCGATCAGCGCGTGCGAGGAACTCGACGGAATGCCCAGCCCCCAGGTGATCAGGTTCCAGACGATCGCACCCATCAGCGCGCCGAAGATCACGGGGGCGTCGATCACGTGCGGATCGATGATCCCGGTGCCGATGGTGTTGGCGACGTGCAGCCCGAACACCGCGAAGGCGACGAAGTTGAAGAATGCGGCCCACAGCACTGCATATTGCGGGCGCAGCACCCGGGTCGAGACGATGGTCGCGATCGAGTTCGCGGCGTCGTGCAACCCGTTGAGGAAGTCGAACAGCAGCGCGATGGCGACGAGACCGATCAGGACCGGGAGGGCGAGCGTGGCGTCCACTGTGCGGCCCTGCCCTAGACTTGTTCGATGACGATGCTGTTGATCTCGTTCGCGACGTCGTCGAAGCGGTCGGCCACCTTTTCGAGGTGCTTGTAGATCTCGGCGCCGACGATGAAGTCCATGGTGTTGGCTTCGCGGTGCTTGAGGAACAGTTCCTTGAGGCCGATGTCGTGCAGGTCATCGACACGGCCCTCAAGCTTGCCGACTTCCTCGGTCATCGCCGTCAGCAGGCCGACATTGTCGCCGATGTTCTGCATCAGCGGCAGCGCGCGACCGACCAGGTTGGCGCATTCCACCAGCAGCGTGCCGATCTCGCGCATCGGCGGCTCGAAGGTGCGGACCTCGAACAGGATCACGGCCTTGGCGGTCTGTTGCATCTGGTCGATCGCATCGTCCAGCGCGGTGATCAGGTTCTTGATATCGACACGGTCGAACGGGGTGATGAAGGTGCGGCGCACCGCGGTCAGCACCTCACGGGTAATGGCGTCGGCATCGTTCTCGAACTGGTTGACGCGCTGGCAGAAAACTGGCGTCTCCTCGCCGCCACGCAGCATGCCCTGCAGAGCTTCGGCGCCCTTCACGACGACAACGGAATGGCGAGCGAACAGGTCGAAGAATCGCTCTTCGCGCGGCAAAAACGACCGGAACCAGCGCAGCATTGTTTTGACCCAGATTGCAGGAAGCCCGCAGGACGCGCCCGATGCGGCGCCCTGTCACAAGACTGTCATAAAGCATTTTGGACGCAGGCGGGCAAATCCGCGGAATTGGCGGGCTGCGTCATCCACCGTTTTGTGACGCGCCCTGCTCGCAGCTCTCGTTCCCCGGATGCTGCGAGGCAACCGGCATCCCGGATCAGAGGAGCGGCATAAGAATGCCGCACCGCGTCCGGGAAACGAGACCACGTTAAGTTACAGCGAGCGCTTGAAGTAATGCGCGATTTCGCCGATCACGCCGCGGCGGAAGGTCAGCACGCAGATCACGAAAATCGCGCCCTGGATGACCGTCACCCACTGGCCGAAGCCGGCGAGATATTGCTGCATAGCGATGATGACGAAGGCGCCGACTACCGGTCCGAAAATGGTACCAAGGCCGCCGACCAGCGTCATCAGTACGATTTCGCCGGACATGGTCCAATGCACGTCGGTGAGCGAAGCGTTCTGCGCTACGAACACCTTCAGCGAACCGGCAAAACCCGCCAGCGTGCCGGACAGGATATAGGCCAGCAGCTTGTACTGGTCGGTCTTGTAGCCCAGCGAGATGGCGCGCGGCTCGTTCTCGCGGATCGCCTTCAGCACCTCGCCGAACGGCGAGTTGATGGCGCGGTAGATCAGCAGGAAGCCGAGCAGGAAGCCGGCGAGAATGACGTAGTACAGCGTGATCGGCTTCGACAAGTTGAAGATGCCGAACAGGAAGCCCTGCGGAATGCCCTGGATGCCGTCTTCGCCATGGGTGAACGGCGTCTGCAGGTAGACGAAGTACAGCAGCTGCGACAACGCCAGCGTGATCATGGCGAAATAGATGCCCTGGCGGCGGATCGCGATCAGGCCGGTAATGACGCCGAGCGCGGCAGCGCCGAGCGTGCCGATCAGGATGCCGAGTTCCGGCGTGAAGCCCCACACTTTCAGCGCATGCGCGGTGAAATAGCCGGCCGTGCCAAGAAACATCGCATGACCGAACGATAGCAGGCCGCCATAGCCGATCAGCAGGTTGAAGGCGCACGCCAGCAGCGCGAAGCACAAAGCCTGCATGACGAAGAACGGATAGACGCCGGTCAGCGGCACGATCAGCAGCAAGGCGGTCATGATGACGAAGGCGATCATGGCGTCGCTGGTGCCGCGGCGCGGTTCGGGAATGGCGTTTTCGGTGATAGTCGTCATGTCAGGCTGCCCGTCCCGTCAGTCCCGATGGCTTGATCAGCAGCACCAGCACCATCAGAACGAACACGACGGTATTGGAGGCCTCGGGATAAAAATACTTGGTCAGGCCCTCGACAATGCCGAGCGCAAAACCGGTGATGATCGAACCCATGATCGAGCCCATGCCGCCGATCACGACGACAGCGAACACCACGATGATCAGGTCGGCGCCCATCAGCGGTCGCACCTGGTTGATCGGTGCCGACAACACGCCCGCCAGCGCGGCGAGACCGACGCCGAGCCCGTAGGTCAGCGTGATCATGCGGGGCACGTTGATGCCGAAGGCGCGTACCAGCGTCGGATTCTCCGTCGCGGCGCGCAGATTGGCGCCAAGCCGCGTGCGCTCGATCAGGTACCAGGTCAGGATGCAGACGATCAGCGAGAAGATCACCACCCAGCCGCGATAGATCGGCAAGAACATGAAGCCGAGATTCATGCCGCCCTTCAGCAGGTCGGGGATCGCATAGGGCAGACCCGAGGAGCCGAAGTAGTTCTGGAACACGCCCTGGATGATCAGCGCCATGCCGAAGGTCAGCAGCAACCCATAGAGATGATCGAGACCGGATATCCATTTCAGCATGGTGCGTTCGAGGATCATGCCGAAGATGCCGACCGCCAGCGGCGCCACGATCAGCGCCGGCCAGTAGCCGATGTTGAGCACGTTGAGCAGGAAATACGCCGCGAATGCGCCCATCATGTAGAGCGCGCCATGGGCGAAATTGATGATGTTGAGCATGCCGAAGATCACGGCAAGGCCGAGACTGAGCAGCGCATAGAACGAGCCGTTGATCAGCCCGACCAGCAATTGCGCGAACAGGGCCTGTAGATTGATCGACATGGTGTTCTCAACTCTTGGCGTCAGGTCGTGTCAGGAAAAGGTCGCCCGGCGGCGCGACGCCGCCGGGCATTGGGCCTTATTTCTTCAGCAGCGCGCAGGTGCTCTTCTCGATCGGCGTGAACGCCTCGTTGGCGGGCACGGTGCCGGCGAGCTTGTAGAAATCCCACGGCGCCTTGGACTCCGAGGGCTTCTTCACTTCGAACAGATAGCCGGGATGGATCTTGCGGCCATTGGCTTCGATCTTGCCCTTGCCGAACAGCGGATCGTCGGTCGGCAGTTCCTTCATCTTGGTCACCACCTTGATGCCGTCATGCGGATTGCTGCCGAGCGCTTCCAGCGACTTGAAGTAGTGGATTAGACCGGCATAGACGCCGGCCTGTACCATCGACGGCGGTGCGCCGTTCTTCATACGTGCCGCAAACTTCTTGGAGAAGGCACGGGTCTCGTCGTTGAGATCCCAGTAGAAGGTCTCGGTGAAGCTGAGGCCCTGCGCCGTCTCGAGGCCGATGGCCTTGACGTCGGTGATGAACAGCAGCAACGCGGCGAGCTTCTGGCCGCCCTTGGTGATGCCGAATTCCGCCGCCTGCTTGATCGAGTTGGTGGTGTCGCCGCCGGCATTGGCAAGACCGATGACCTTGGCCTTCGACGACTGCGCCTGCAGCAGGAACGAGGAGAAATCGGCGCTGTTGAGCGGCGTCTTGACGCCGCCGACAACCTTGCCGCCGTTGGCCTTGATGACCTCCGTGGTGTCGCGCTCCAGCGCGGCGCCGAACGCATAGTCGGCGGTCATGAAGAACCAGCTGTCACCGCCGGCCTTGACCATCGCCTGCCCGGTCGAATGGGCCAGCATGTAGGTGTCGTAGGTCCAGTGCACGGTATTCGGCGAGCACTGCGCATTGGTGAGGTCGGAGGTTGCCGCGCCGGAATTGATATAAACGCCGTTCTTTTCCTTGACGATGTTGTTGACCGCAAGGGCTACGCCGGAATTCGGCACATCGACGATGACATCGACCTTGTCGACGTCGAACCACTGCCGCGCGATGTTGGAGCCGATGTCCGGCTTGTTCTGGTGGTCGCCGGAGATGATGTCGATCTTCCAGCCCTTGGCGAGCAGCCCGGAATCTTCCGCCGCCATCTGCGCGGCCAGCGTCGAGCCGGGTCCACCGAGATCCGCATAGAGGCCGGACTGGTCGCTCAGTGCGCCGATCTTGATGGATTTGTCCTGCGCGAACGCGACGCCTGCGGTCGCAAGCGAGAGCGCGGTGCCCAGCATGAGTGCTGTGATTTTGTTTTTCATGATTGTCCCTCCTCCGTGGTTTTTTGTGGTGTTAAACGCCGAGATACGTGTGCAATTTTTCCATATTCTGCGGCAGCTCCGCATTGGCGAAGCCATCGATGATCTTGCCGTGCTCGACGATGTAGTAGCGATCCGCCACCGTGGCGGCGAAGCGGAAATTCTGCTCGACCAGCAGGATGGTGAAACCCTCGGACTTCAGCCGCGCAATGGTGTGGCCGATCTGCTGGATGATGACGGGCGCCAGGCCTTCTGTCGGCTCGTCGAGCATCAGGAAGCGCGCGCCGGTGCGCAGGATGCGGCCGATCGCCAGCATCTGCTGCTCGCCGCCGGACAGTTTTGTCCCCTGGCTGTTGAGCCGTTCCTTGAGGTTGGGGAACAGTTCGAAGATGGCGTCGAGCGACAGGCCGCCGGGCCGGATGGTCGGCGGCAGCATCAGGTTCTCGCGCACATCGAGGCTGGCGAAGATGCCGCGCTCCTCGGGGCAGAACGCGATACCGAGCTTGGCGATCTTGTCCGACTGCGCCTTCGAAATCTCTTGGCCTTCGAAATTGATCGAGCCGGTGCGCTTGCCGATGATGCCCATCACCGACTTCAGCGTCGTGGTCTTGCCGGCGCCGTTGCGCCCGAGCAGCGTCACGACCTCGCCTGCCTTCACGTTAAAATCGATGCCGTGCAGGATGTGCGACTCGCCGTACCACGCCTGCAGGTTTTCCACCGTCAGCACGGTCTTGCCGGAAGCGGCGGTGTTTACGGGATCGGCCATTGTCACTTCAACCATGCCCGGCTCCCAGATAGGCTTCCTTGACGCGCTCGTCCTTGGTGAGGTCGGCATAGCTGCCTTCGGCCAGCACCTTGCCGCGGGTCAATACGGTGATGATATCGGAAAGATTGGAAACCACGCTTAGGTTATGCTCGACCATCAGGATGGTGTATTTCGCCGAGATCCGCTTGATCAGCGCGGCGATCTTATCGATGTCCTCGTGGCCCATGCCCGCCATCGGCTCGTCCAGCAGCATCATCTCCGGATCGAGCGCCAGCGTGGTGGCGATCTCCAGCGCGCGCTTGCGTCCGTAAGGCATCTCCACCGCCGGCGTCTTGGTGAATTCGCTGAGGCCGACGTCTTCCAGCAATTCCTCGGCACGGTGGTTGTACTGGTCGAGCACGCTCTTGGAGCGCCAGAAATCGAACGACGCGCCATGCTGGCGCTGCAGTGCAACGCGGACGTTCTCAAGCGCAGTGAGATGCGGAAACACCGCCGAAATCTGGAACGAGCGCACCAGCCCGAGCCGGGCCACGTCGGCCGGCGCCAGCGCAGTGATGTCCTGCCCCTTGTAGAGGATCGTTCCGGCGGATGGCTTCAGGAACTTGGTCAGCAGGTTGAAACACGTCGTCTTGCCGGCCCCGTTGGGACCGATCAGAGCGTGGATGGTGCCGCGTTTAACCTTCAGATTGACGTCGCGGACGGCGAAGAAGCCCGCGAATTCCTTGGTCAATCCGTGGGTTTCAAGAATGAACTCATCGGTCAAGCAGATTTCCCCCATCGACCTTCCCTGCGCGTGTCACCGCGGGTGGCCAATTTTTGTACCGCCTGTTTCCGGATAACGCTCTGAAAAAACGTCATCGGCCCGGCTGCATCCGCCCGGAATATGCCGTCAACGCGCGGACGAACGCAAGGTGCAATGCGGTAGAATCGCCGTGGGCGCTGCCGTCCCGGGCTTCGCCATTAGTCGCATGGCCGGACCGGCATCGCCGTTATTCGCCAATGGTCCGGCGCTCCGCCAATCCCGCGCCGCTCCAGTGGACCGGCCGTAGATCGCTCATTAATTGTATTGCAACTGGCTTACCCGCATTCACGGATTATTCGCATTACTAACCCATGCTATCGGCATCAGACGCCGCAACCGGACGCCGCCGTGGATTTTCAGAGCGCCGACCCATCTGTCGTCAAATCGATCCGGCAGCGCGATCTGCTGAATAGCTGGCTGCGGCTATACGCCCGGCAACAAACCTTGCCTGCGATCGCGCTCTATCAACCCGAACGCCTCGCCGAAGAACTGCCGGACCTCGTCTACTACATTGTCGAACGCGGTCCGTCGTCACGCCTGATCATCGACAGCAACGGCACCCGGATGTCCAACGCCTACGGCGCCACCGGCAAGGGCCGTTACCTCGATGAGTATCTCGGCCCCATTCTCGGGCCGGTCGTGCTTCCGGCGTACACGGTGTGCATCGATCGCGGGCTGCCGACCTATACCGTGTCGATGATCGACGATGTCCATGGTCGCGCCGTGGCCTATGAACGCGTGCTGATGCCGTTCTCCGACGGCGAAGGCGTCAGCCACATCGTCGCGTCGCTGAAAACCATCAGCGAAGACGGCAGCTTCGAGATCAAGAACCTGATGCGCGGCCACCTTAGCGTGCCAACGCCAAAGGTGCGCGCCGTGATCGACCGCAACCTGTACCACCGGGCGCCGGGTCGGATTGCTGCTGGGGATGTGGTCGAGTTCGGCTGAACGGCGATCATCCTTGCCGACCGGCTATCGCCCGGCTGTCGTTCGCAGCCGCATTCTGTGAGGCGCAGACGACGGAGCGACGATCGATCGTTGCGTGCACCGGCGACTTTATCTCTGGGCCGTCGCGCGGACGATCAACTCGTTGACGTCAACCGCGTCGGGCTGGCCGATCGCGTAGCCGATCGCTTCCGCGATGGCGGAAGCCGGGATCGACGCCTGCTCTATCATGGCACCAGCCGCGCCCTTCAGCCCGGGACCGCCGATTCCGTCGAACGGTTCGGTTTGGGTAATTCCGGAACTGATCACAGTTACACGCAGGTTCTTGTTTTGCTGCCGCAGGCCTTCGGACAGCGCCCGCACCGCATGCTTCGTGGCGCAGTACACCGCGGCGGCGGGATCGACCCGGTGCGCCGCGGTCGAGGCCACGTTGATGAAGTGCCCCGCGCCCTGTGCCTGCATGATCGGCAGCACCGCAGCGATGCCATGCAACACGCCGCGCAGGTTGACGTCGATCATCCGATTCCAATCGTCGATCCGCAACTCCGCCATCGGAGACAGCGGCATGGCGCTGGCATTGTTCACCAGCACGTCGATCCGGCCGTAACGCGCAAGAGCGGCGGCAGCGAAGGCCTTGACACTATCGACGTCGGTAACATCCAGCGCCTGGTGCAGCACGTCGCCGCCGAGCCATTCGATCTCCCGGGCGATCGCCGCGATCCGGTCGGTACGCCGCGCACCAATGGCGATCCGGTGTCCCTTCGTCGCGAGGTGAAGCGCCGTCGCCTCGCCAATACCGCTGCTCGCACCCATGATCAAAATGACCTTGCGGACCGCCGATGGTGGATTGGTCATGGAGGCTCGCATTTCATCGAAACCGGAAGCCTGCTCCCGGTCGGGCGTTATGCGGCAGAGCCATCGCGAAGCGTTATCGCGATCCTGCAAGGTTCTTGCACGATCCTGCAAATTGCATCTGCGGATGCTGGTCCGCCGCGCAGGATCGGATATGGTTTTGCCGTGATCCACGCTCGAAAATGGCAGGCTTCCGCTGACACGTCCCCTTACTCCGCATCAGGAAATCGCTGACGTCATCGCCCGTTTCGCCACCGGCGAAGCCGAGCACACCACCGCCATCGACCGCCTGTTCTTCTCCCGGCGCACGTCACCGACCCAGCCAAACCACGTCGCGCAATGGCCCTGCTTCGCCCTGGTCGTGCAGGGTGCCAAAAGCCTCGAAGTCGGGTCCGACGTCTACCGCTACGGCGTCGGCGACTACCTGGTGGTGTCGCTGGATCTTCCGGTGGTGTCGCGCGTCGTCGAAGCCAGCCCCGAAGCGCCGTATCTCGGACTTGGCCTGAAGATCGATGCCCAGCAGTTGAAGGAGGTCATGGGACGGCTGGTGACGCGGCCGGCGGGCGCGCCAGAGGCGATGCGCGGTGTCGCCGTCAATACCGCGCCGCCCGAACTTGTGGACGCGGCCTTGCGCCTGCTGCGGCTGCTCGACCGGCCCGAGGACATTCCGGCGATGGCACCGCTGATCGAGCAGGAAATCCTGTATCGCCTTTTGACCGGCCCGCTCGGCCCGCGCCTGCAGCAGATCGCAATGGCCGAGACTGCCGGCAACAAGGTCGCCCAGGCCATCGCCTGGCTGCGACAGAATTTTGCCCGACCGTTGCGCGTCGAGGAACTGGCCGGGCATGTCGGGATGAGCGACTCCTCGCTGCATCATCACTTCAAGGCGGTCACCGCGATGACGCCGATGCAGTACCAGAAGCAGCTCCGGCTGCACGAAGCCCGCCGCCTGATGTTGGCCGAGCACATGGACGTCGGCACCGCCGGCTACAGCGTCGGCTACCAGAGCCCGTCGCAGTTCAGCCGTGAATACAGCCGGCTTTATGGCATCTCGCCGCTCAAGGATGTCGGTGCCGCGCGGTTGCCGATCGCCGCGGAATAATGCGGACCGGTGCGGAGAACTAAGCCAGTTCCTTTGCGTAGACTTCCGGCTTGAAGCCGACCAGCAGCGCGCCGCCGAGATCGAGCACCGGCCGCTTGATCATCGACGGCTGCGCCAGCATCAGCGTGATCGCTTTCGCCTCGGTGAGCTTTTCCTTGTCGGCCTCGTCGAGCTTGCGAAAGGTCGTGCCGGCGCGGTTGAGCAGCGTCTCCCAGCCAACCTTGCCCGACCAGTCCGACAGCCGCGCTCTGTCGATGCCTTCCGACTTGTAGTCGTGGAAACGATAGGCGACGCCATGGCCGTCGAGCCAGGCCCGCGCTTTCTTCATGGTGTCGCAGTTCTTGATTCCGTAAAGGGTGATGGCCATGAGGTTGTCCGCAGTACCTGCCGGGGTGGATCTATCAGACGACGTGCGTAGCAGATCTCACGCCGCCGGCTCACAGCCAATCCGGCGTCATCCACAAGGCGCCACCGATGATGCCCGTGCATCACCGGCGCATCCCAACGATTCACGCGGTGCGCCTGCGGTTCGCGACGACCAGCCACAGCGCCGAGACCACGAAGTAAAATGCGCCGAAGCCGGCATAGGGCGCGATGTCCATGATCGTCGGCACCGCGACCCCCGCGGCCTGTTTCACGAACACCCCACCCACCAAGGTCGATTGTGCGCCACTCAGGATCATCGCCCATTGCGCACCGAACGTGCGCCAGCGCCGCACGCCGGTGACGAGTTGCGCCAGACCCGCGAGGGACGCCCAGACGCCGAACACCGCCAGCACGGCATTCATGCCGGACTGCAGAGCGCCGGCCACAGCCACCGCGGCGACAACGCTGACGACCACATTTAACGCCTGCGAAGGATTGCCCCGAAGCCCGCCGCTGCCTTTGGCATCGAACCAGTTCGCCAGGGCGTCCCAGGCCGGATAGCCGACCAGCAGAGCTGCCGCCGCGCCGGGGCTTGAGGTGCCTATGGTGAGCGCCGCTGCAACCCAGGCCGCCGCAACCACGCCGCGAACGAAGTAGTATCGTGTCAGATCGCTATTGGCTGTGGCCCGAAAATCGGTGGCCGGATGTGGGACTGTCATGTCTGTTTTTCTCCAAAGTGAAACCTGGCGCCCGCATCAAGTGCGGGAAGGCGTCGGCTCTATTACATATTACGATAATTAATATCGCGATATTTTTCTGGCCCTTGGCAGCCACCTTGTCCAGCATTATTTATCGCGATATACGTTATTGTGATATTGACTGGGAGAATTGCCGTGTCGCCGGACGACATCACGCTGGATCAGCAGCTCTGCTTTGCGCTCTACGGGGCCAGCATGGCGATTGGTCGCGCTTACAAGCCGCTACTCGACGACCTTGAAATCACCTACCCGCAATACCTGGTGCTGAGCACGCTCTGGGAAGGTGGCGCGCAGAGCGTCGGGGGCATCGCCGACCGGCTCGCGCTGGAATCGAGCACCGTGACGCCGCTGGTGAAACGGCTTGAACAGGCCGGCTTCGTCGCGCGAAAGCGCAACCCCGAGGACGAGCGGCAGGTCGTGGTCAGCCTCACCGACAAGGGGACTGCATTGCGCGAAAAGGCCCGCTGCCTCGGTGAGACGTTGTTCGTGGCCGCAGGCATGTCCGTTGAGCGATTGATCAACCTCAATCGCGAGGTCCACGCCTTTCGCGATTCCGTTTCCCGCTACATCAGCGGTACGGCCGCCGCCGCAGGCGATCAGGATTGACGGACATTTCAGCGCGCTGCCTATCCTATGACCTTGCGCGCCGCGGGCGTTTTTGTTGAATTACGTGTGAGTAGAAGCGGTCAGGATCCCACTGGGGTTCGGGACATTGCTCGGCAGAGATCGAAGTTTTCGTTCTGGAGCCGGCATGATGCACTCTCTCACCCCATCCATGCGCGCCTCCCGATTTGACTTAAGCGGCCTACGCCGCGTTCAACATTGGAGATCGACATGACCGCCCAAAGCAATACCGCCTACGCCCTCGACGAGCTGAACCAGGAAAAGACTTTCGGCGGCGTCGGCGGTACCAAACACCGCGACGTGCCGCAAATCGACCTCGGCGATTTCGAGGGCCGCCAGCAGGAGATCGCCGACCAGCTCTGGAACGCCTCGACGCAGATCGGCTTCTTCCAGCTCGTCAATCACGGCATTCCCCAGGCCCA
Source organism: Tardiphaga sp. (assembly GCF_028290785.1). Classification (GTDB taxonomy): domain Bacteria; phylum Pseudomonadota; class Alphaproteobacteria; order Rhizobiales; family Xanthobacteraceae; genus Tardiphaga. The sequence goes on from NZ_JAQGJD010000234.1 coordinate 14,421, forward strand.
GGTCGATGAAGCCTTCGACATGACCGCACGCTTCTTCGCGCTTCCCGCCGAGATCAAGGCGCTCTACCCGCTCGGCCGAGGCACCAATGCCGGCTGGGAATACAAGAGCCAGGTGCGGCCCTCCACCGGCACCGCGGACCAGAAGGAATCCTACCAGATCACCCTGCCCCGCATGGCCAGGCTGTGGCCGAACGGCGATCAACTCCCCGGCTTCAAGGCGGCGATGCTGGCTTTCGAGCGCGCCAACTGGGCGGTCGGCATGAAGGTGCTGTCGTGCTTCGCGCTGAAACTCGGCTTTGCGCCGGACTTCTTCACCGAAGCCCACGATCCCCTGTCGGCGGAATACCAGAGCACGCTGCGGCTGCTGCACTACCTGCCGATGACCGATGCCAAGCCGGAGGACTATGCCGGCTGGCGTGCCGGCGCCCACACCGATTTCGACTGCCTGACGCTGCTGCACCAGCGCACCGGACAAGGCGGGCTGCAACTCTGCCCCGGCAAGGAATCCGCCGAGCTGGAATGGACCGAGGTGGAGCCGCTGCCCGGCGTGATCACCTGCAACATCGGCGATATGCTGCGGCGCTGGAGCGACGACCAGTTGCTATCGACCCTGCACCGCGTCCGCATGCCCCGGCCCGACGAATATCTCGGCCCGCGCTATTCGCTGCCGTTCTTCTGCCAGGCCAACAAGGACGC
>NZ_JAQGJD010000237.1 GCF_028290785.1 Tardiphaga sp.
TATAGCCGCCGAGCAGGCGGCGCGACCAACGAGCGAGAACCGCCGCCAGCGCGGCGCCGCATAGCAGACCGATGACAACCGCTTTGAAGGAGATCGCCGCCAGCGGCAGCGCCGCCAGCGTCATCGCGACGAGCGCGAACCACAGTTCGTTCGAGCGCACCGGCGCCTCGACGTAGCTGACCTTCATAGACGCGGTATCGCCGGCATAGCTCAGATGATTCATCACGAAGGCCGGCGCGGCGCGCGCGGCGGCATGCGCGGCGATTAGCGCCGCCGGTCCGGCCCACATTGGCAGGTCGGCAATCGCCGCCACCCGCAGTGCGACACCGAGCCCGAGCGCCAGCGCGCCATAGGTCCCGATCCGGCTGTCCTTCATGATGGTCAAGCGCTTCTCGACGCTCCATCCGCCGCCGAAACTGTCGGCAGTATCGGCCAGGCCGTCTTCGTGAAAAGCGCCGGTGACGATGATGCTCGCGACCACCGCCAGCAGCGCCGCAATTACCGGGCTCCAGAACTCGTTGGCGAGCAGCAGCACGATTGCCGAGACAAGGCCGACACCGGCGCCAACCACCGGAAAATACTTCATCGCTCGCGCCAGCCAGTCCGGTGCCATCTCTCCGACGGCATCTGGCACCGGCACGATGGTGAGGAAGCGGATCGTATTGAGCAGTTCACCGGGCAGCCGCATCAGATGTTTCCCGCCATCACGTCGTCGAGGCTCGCGACGTCGGTGAGCATCCGCGCGGCGGCGCGCACCAGCGGCACCGCGAGCAGCGCGCCGGTGCCTTCGCCGAGCCGCAGTCCGAGATCGAGCAGCGGTTTCGCGTCGAGCGCTGCCAGTACGATGTCGTGGCCGCGTTCGGCCGAGCGATGCGCGAACACGCAATAGCCGCGCGCCGCTGGGCACAGCCGGACCGCCAGCAATGCGGCGGCGGTGGAGATAAAGCCGTCGATGACCACAGGCCGGCGCTGCGAGGCCGCGCCGAGCACGGCGCCGGCCATCATCGCGATCTCCAGCCCGCCGAATTCGCAGAGCACCTCGAACGGCGCCATGGCATCGCTGCGCGCTGCCGCCTTCTCGATCGCCGCGCGCTTGCGCGCCATGCCGCTGTCATCCTGCCCGGCGCCGACGCCGATGCAATCGTCGAGGCCGGCCGGCGCCAGGCGATGCACCAGCAATGCGGAGGAGGCGGTGTTGCCGATTCCCATTTCGCCGAGCGCGATGATGTCGGCGCCGTTCCGGATTTCGCCGACCGCGATCCGGGAGCCCCACGCCAGCGCATCCGCGGCCTGCTGCGGTGTCATCGCGGGCTCGCGCGCGGCATTGGCGGTGCCCATGCGAATTTTCGCATCGATCAGGCGCGGATGCGCCGGCAGTTCGGCGGCGACGCCGGCATCGATGACACGGACTTCGACGTCAGCGGCAGCCGCAAAGGCGTTGGCGGTGGCGCGGCCGGCGAGATAGGTCATCACCATACCAACTGTGACGGCCGCCGGATATTGCGACACGCCTTCGGCCACAAGCCCGTGATCGGCGGCGAACACCAGCAGTACCGCATTGTCGCCGCGCGGTTCGCCGGGATGGCGGATCATGCCGAGCTGGGTGGCCAGATCCTCGATCCGGCCCAGCGAGCCCGGCGGCTTGGCCTTGTCGTCGATCCGGGCGCGCACCGTCGATTCGATCTGCGGATCGAGCGGCACGATAGCGGGCGGCTGCCACATAAGCGGGAAATTGGCGGTCATCGGGTTCCTTTCGCGGGAGCCTAACTGACGCAACGGCGGGCAGCGGGTCAACAGCCGCGACGTCGCCACGGTTGACCCCGGAGACCCCGCCCGGTAGCGTCGCGCCCGATGGTCCTTCCGCGTGGAAGGTGAATAGGGAAGCCGGTGCGAGCGTTCACATATTGAGAATGCTCCATGCCGGCGCTGCCCCCGCAACTGTAAGCGACGAGTCCTCGCCGGTGCCACTGGGATTTCCCGGGAAGGCGGATGAGGGCAACGACCCGCGAGCCAGGAGACCTGCCATCAACAACTGTGCTTTGGAGGCGTCGTCGGGGCGGGGTGCACCGGACGGGAGCGAGTTGCCGGTGGATGCCGTCAACGCGACCCAACAAAGCTCGCGGCCTACTCAAGGCACGACTGTGAGCACGTTATGGATCGCGACAACGCCGAACTCTCGGGCGAATTACTGGTTGAACCGCCGCGCAGCCATGCGCCGGCCGGTCCCGTGATCGTCAGCGTCTGCATCTCCTGCAAGGCCAGCGATGGCAGCGGCGTCGTGGTCGGCCCCGACATGTTCGAGGCGGTGAAGGCCGCGCTTGGCGACGGCGAGGCTGCCGTGATGGTCCGCCCGGTGCAGTGCCTCAGCGTCTGCAAACGGCCCGCGACGGTCGCTGTCACCAGCCCCGATGGCTACACTTTTCTGTTCGGCGACCTGCAGACCGACAGCGGCACCGACGCCCTGGTGTCTTTCGTGCAGTCCTATCGGAAATCCGACTACGGCCTGGTGCCGTGGCGTGAACGCGCCGAAGTTTTGCGAAAAGGCATGGTGGCGCGGGTGCCGCCGATGCGCTGGTCGCCGGACGACGGACGTGCGCCGAAATGAGCGCGCTGGTCACCACGCTGGTGCTCGGCGGCGCGCGCTCCGGCAAATCGGCGTTCGCCGAGCAACTGATCGATCACAGCAACCTGACGCGAATCTATCTCGCGACGGCAACTGCCGGCGACGACGAAATGTCAAAGCGCATCGCGCAGCACCGAGCGCGGCGCGGCGATGGCTGGACCACCGTCGAGGAGCCGCTGGCGCTGGTCGATACGTTGACCCGCGAGGCGGTACGCGGCCGCGCGGTGCTGGTGGATTGCCTGACGCTGTGGCTGTCCAACCTGATGTTCGCCGAGCGCGATCCGGAGATCGAGGCGCGCCGCCTCGCGCGTTTTCTTGGCGTGGCGAAATATCCCATCGTGTTCGTCTCCAACGAGGTCGGCATGGGCCTGGTCCCGGAGACGCCGCTCGGCCGCGCCTTTCGCGATGCGCAGGGCCGGCTCAATCAAATCGTCGCCGCCGCCGTGCCGCAAGTCGCCTTCATCGCAGCCGGCCTTCCGCTCTGGCTGAAACGCCCATCCCAGGAGTTCTGATATGTCCCGCGTCCCCGTTACCGTGCTCACCGGCTTCCTCGGCGCCGGCAAGACCACCTTGCTGCGCTCGTTGTTGACCCAGGCCGATGGCCGCCGCATCGCCGTGATCGTCAACGAATTCGGCGATGCCGGCTTCGATGGCGGCCTGGTGGAAGAGTGCGCCGCCAACGCCTGCGCGCCGGGCGACATCATCGAGCTCACCAACGGCTGCATCTGCTGCACCGTGGCGGACGACTTCATCCCGACCATGGACCGACTATTGTCGCGCGATATCCCGCTCGACGCCATCGTGATCGAGACCTCCGGCCTCGCGCTGCCGCAGCCGCTGCTGAAGGCATTTGCCTGGCCGGCGGTGAAAACCCGCGCCACCGTCGATGGCGTCGTGACCGTGGTCGATGCGCTGGCGCTGTCGGAAGGCCGCGTGACGCTCGACGAAGACGCTGTGGCCGAGCAGCGCGCGAAGGACGAGGGCATCGAGCACGACGATCCGATCGAGGAAGTGTTCGAGGACCAGCTCGCCTGCGCGGACCTCGTGGTGCTGTCGAAGAGCGACCTGGTGACGGCGGCGCAACTCACCGAAATCGAAGCGAAGCTAAAGGCCGTGCTGCGCCCTGGCGTCAACATCGTGCGCTCGAAGGGTGAACTCGCGCCCGCGGTGCTGATCGGCCTCAACGCCGCCGCCGAAGACGACATGGCCGTTCGGGTCGGTCATCACGGCGAGGAGGAAGAGCACGATCACGATGATTTTGACAGCATCGTGGTGACGCCGTCGGCCGCGGCCAGCGTCGATGCGATGCGCGCCCGCGTCAGCGATGCGCTGGGCCTCGAAGGCGTGCTGCGCGTCAAGGGCCATGCCCGGATTTCCGACAAGGCCGCGCCCATCGTGGTGCAGGCCGTCGGCAGCCGCGTCGAACTGGCGTTCGGCCGACCCGACGTCAAGCGGGCTGAGCACCTGGTGGTGATCGGGCTGAAGGGATTTGACGGCGACGCGGTGCGCAGGGCGCTGGCGTAGTAGACTGGGCAAAGGCGGCCGCTGCTCTTCTCCCTCCCCCCGCGTCTTCGCGGTGGGGAGGGTGGCCGGCCGATAGGCCGGTCGGGTGGGGGCGCCACGAGCGTTAGAGTTCGCGGCGCCCCCACCCCGGCCTCCGCTTCGCTCGGCCGACCCTCCCCACCGCGAAGACGCGGGGAGAGGGATACCGCACCGTCATCGCGCAACATAAAGGCCACTCGCCCGCATGCACCTGAAGCTCGACCCATCCGGCAGTATCGACGACGGCGACGTTGCCCGCGACCTCGGGCAGGATACCGCCGACATCGTCGTGCTGTCCGCGGCGGACAGCGATCTGGCGGCGTTCAACTCGGCGCATGCGACGCTGCGAACCGATTTTCCCAGCGTGCGGCTGACCAACCTGCTGGCGCTCGGCCATCCCGCTTCGGTCGATCTCTATGTTGAGCGCACGCTGGCCAAGGCGAAGATCGTCGTGCTGCGCATGCTCGGCGGTATCAGCTACTGGCCGCACGGCGTCGAGAGCCTGCGTTCGGACGCCCTGCGCCGTGGTACCCTGTTCGCCTGCATCCCCGGCGAAATGAACTGGAACGCCGAACTCGCCGCGCGCGGTACCGTGGACAGCGAAGCGACCCATGCGCTGTGGCGCTATTGCACCGAGGGCGGCATCGACAACGCGCAACTGGCGCTGCGCTTCGCCGCGCATCTGATCGGCCATGGCGAGGAGCCGCCGGTGGCGCGGCCGATGCCGTCGGCCGGGTTCTGGCCGAACGAGCCCGCCAGCGACGGGCGGCCTAATGCCATCGTCATCTTCTACCGCGCGCTGGTCGCTGGTGGCGACACGGCTGCCATCGGCGCGCTGCGGCTGGCGCTGCAAGCCCGCGGCCTCAATGCCGTCTGCCTCTATGTCACCAGCCTGAAGGACGAACGCTCCGCCGCCTTCCTGCACGCGGCGCTGGCGGCGCATCCGGCTGATATCATCATCAACGCCACCGCCTTTGCCACGGCTACCGCCCACGACGACGCCGGCGTACTGTCCGCGTCGGGCTGCCCGGTCCTGCAGGTGGCGCAGGCCGGCATTTCCCGCGCAAGCTGGGAGGCCTCGACCCGCGGCCTGACGCCGCGCGATCTTGCCATGCATGCGGTGCTGCCGGAAGTCGACGGCCGCATCTTCGCCAATGCCATCGCTTTCAAGGAGCGCGGCGACAGCGATACCGGCTTCGCCCCGGTGACGCTGCAGCCGGTACCCGACCGTATCGACGCCACCGCCGATCTGGCGCGCGCCTGGGTGCGCTTGCGCCGTGCCAAAGCGCCCGAGCGTCGCGTGGCGCTGATCCTCGCCAACTATCCGAACCGCGATGGTCGCCTCGCCAATGGTGTCGGCCTCGATACGCCGCAGAGCCTGATCGATGTGCTCGCCGCGATGCGCGGCACAGGTTACGCGGTGGACGGCACGCCGGATGAGGCCGCCGCGATGATGGCCTTGCTGCAGCAGGGGCCGACCAACGCGCTCGCTGATCGCGCCGCGCGAAACGGCGGCGCTTCGTGGTCGCTCGCGGAGTATGCGGCGGCGTTTGCGACGCTGCCGGACAATGTGCAGCGCGCCGTCGAAACGCGCTGGGGCAGGGCTGAGAACGATCCGCATGTCCTAGATGGCGCATTCCGCCTCGGCCTGCATCGCTTCGGCAATGTCGTGGTCGGCGTACAGCCCGCGCGTGGCTACAACATCGATCCGAAGAGCACCTATCACGATCCCGATCTGGTGCCGCCGCATCATTATCTGGCGTTCTATCTCTGGCTTCGCCGCGACTTTGACACCCACGCCATCGTGCATCTCGGCAAGCATGGAAACCTGGAATGGCTGCCGGGCAAGAGCGCCGGGCTGTCGGTCGACTGTCTGCCCGATGCGGTGCTGGGGCCGCTGCCGCATCTCTATCCTTTCATCGTCAACGACCCCGGCGAAGGCATCCAGGCCAAGCGCCGCGCTTCTGCTGTCATCATTGATCACCTGACGCCGCCGATGACCCGCGCGGAATTGCACGACGATCTGGCGCGGCTGGAAAACCTGGTCGATGAGTATGCGCTGGCGGCCGATCTCGATCCGAAACGCGCCGCGGTGATCGCCGAGGATATCCTGTCGATGGCCCGCGCGCAGCGGCTCGATGCCGACGTCAACGTGACAAGGGACACCCCGAACCACGAGGCCTTGCGCGCGCTCGATGCGCATCTCTGCGATCTCAAGGAAATGCAGATTCGCGACGGCTTGCATGTGTTCGGCCGCACACCGGAGGACGCCCAGCGCAACGATCTGCTGGTCTCGATCGCGCGGCTACCGCGTTCGGAGACCAAACCGCAGGACGCGTCATTGCATCGGGCGATTGCCGCCGATCTGGGCCTCGGCGATTTCGATCCGCTGACGCGCGATCTGGCGGACGACTACACAGGACCAAGGCCAGTAGTGTTGGCCGAGATCAGCGATGCGCTGTGGCGAACCACCGGTGACACCGTGGAACGCATCGAAGCTCTGGCGCTGCAATTGGTAGTCGCAGCAGGCGCCCCAAACGCAGTGTCGTCCCCGCGAAAGCGGGGATCCATAACCTCCGAACAAGAAAGTGAAACTCAGTCTCTGCCGTCGAGCAAACTTCTGTCTGCACGGCGTATGGTTCCCCGCTTTCGCGGGGACGACACCGAGTTTGCTGAAACCGACTGGCCCGCCACCTCCGCCGTCCTCAGTTGGATCGCCTCCACGCTCCGTCCCGCCATCGACGCCTGCGGCGCGGCCGAGATGGCGGCCTTCCTCACCGGCCTCGATGGCAACTTCGTCCGTCCCGGTCCGTCCGGTGCGCCGACGCGCGGGCGGCCCGACGTGCTGCCGACCGGCCGAAATTTCTTCGCGGTCGATGTCCGCGCGGTGCCGACGCCGTCGGCGTGGCGGATCGGGCAACTCGCCGCCGAACGCCTCGTCGAGGGCTACTGGCAGGAAGCCGGCGAATGGCCGCGCGCCATTGCGTTGTCGGCCTGGGGCACCTCGAATATGCGCACCGGCGGCGATGACGTCGCTCAGGCGCTGGCGCTGATCGGCGCGCGTCCGCTGTGGGAGGAAACCTCCGGCCGCGTCACCGGCTTCGCCATCACGCCGCTGTCCGAACTGAAGCGCCCGCGCATCGACGTCACCTTCCGTGTGTCGGGCCTGTTCCGCGATGCGTTCCCGACCCAGATGGATATCATCGGCTCGGCCGTCGCCGCCATCGCACTGCTCGATGAACCCGACGAGGCCAATCCGATCGCGGCCAATGTGCGGGCCAAGGCGCGGGCGCTCGAAGCGGGTGGCATGCCAAGCGAGATCGCGCAGCGCCAGGCGGCGCGACGGGTATTCGGCTCCAAGCCCGGCGCCTATGGCGCAGGCCTGCAGGCGCTGATGGACGAGGGCGGCTGGGACACGCGCGCCGATCTCGCCGACGTCTATCTCGACTGGGGCGGCTACGCCTATGGCAGCGGAATCGACGGTGAGGACGCGCGCGGCGATTTTGCCGAGCAACTCAAGGGCATCGATCTCGTGGCCCAAACCCAGGACAATCGTGAACACGACATTCTCGATTCCGACGACTACTACCAGTTCATCGGCGGCCTCGCGGCGACGGTGCAAACCCTGCGCGGTTCCGCGCCGCGGATAGCCCATATCGATACCTCGCGACCGGAAGCGCCGATCGCGAGGCCGCTCGCGCACGAGATTTCGCGGGTGGTTCGGGGCCGCGCCGCCAACCCGAAATGGATCGCCGGCGTCATGCGCCATGGCTACAAGGGAGCTTTCGAGATTGCGGCGACAGTGGACTATCTGTTCGGCTTCGCCGCTTCTACCGACGTGGTGTCGAACCACCATTTCGACCAACTGTTCGCCGCTTATCTTGAAGACGAGCGCGTGCGCGCTTTCATGCACGAGGCCAATCCGGCGGCCTTGCGCGAGACCGCCGCGCGCTTCGCTGAAGCCATCCGCAGGGGGATGTGGACGCCGCGCTCCAACCGCGCCGCCGACCTGATCGCCGAATTAATGCCGACACAGAAGGAAATCGCATGACCGAACTCTCCCACGACGACGAGAACGCCAGGCACAAGATCAAAGCGGCCAAGCACAAGGCCGCAAAGGACAAGATCATGGCCACCAAGACCGGTGAGAAAGGTCTGCTCATCGTCCACACCGGCACCGGCAAGGGCAAGACCTCCGCCGCGCTGGGCATGGTATTTCGCCATATCGGTCACGGCTATCCCGTCGGCATCGTGCAGTTCACCAAGTCGCCGGAGTGGGACACCGGCGAGGCGCGACTACTGAAGACCTTCCCTGACCTAGTGACGCTACACATCATGGGCGAGGGTTTTACCTGGATCACCCAGGACCGCGAACGCGATATCGCGGCGGCCACTGCGGGCTGGGAGCGCGCCAAGGAAATGATCCGGGACGACCGCCACCGCATGGTGCTGCTCGACGAACTCAACATCGTGCTGCGCTACGACTACCTCGATCTCGAAGAAGTGCTGAAATTCCTGCGTGACGAGAAGCCGGCGGACAAGCACGTCGTCATCACCGGCCGCAATGCCAAGCCGGAGCTGATCGAGATGGCCGACCTGGTCACCGAGATGACGCTGATCAAGCACCCGTTCCGCGCCGGCGTGAAGGGCCAGAAGGGCATCGAGTTCTGATGCCTGTTACCCCCGCGCTGATGATCCAGGCCACCGGCTCGAACGCCGGCAAGTCGACGCTAGTCGCGGGCCTGGCGCGGGCGCTCGTGCGGCGCGGGTTGAAGGTGGCGCCGTTCAAGCCGCAGAACATGTCAAACAATGCGGCTGTCGCCATCGACGGCGGCGAAATCGGCCGCGCGCAAGCGGTGCAGGCGCGCGCGGCCAGAATGGCGCCGAGCGTGCACATGAACCCTGTGCTGCTGAAGCCGGAGACCGACATGGGCGCGCAGATCATCGTGCAGGGCAAGCGCTGGGGTACGTTGCGCGCCAAGAGCTATCTGGAGAAGAAGGCCGCGCTGCTGCCGGCGGTTCTGGAAAGCTTTGCGCGTCTCGCCCGCGAGGCCGACATCGTTCTGGTGGAAGGCGCCGGCTCGCCCGCGGAGATCAATTTGCGCGCCGGCGATATCGCCAATATGGGCTTTGCTCATGCTGCCAACGTGCCGGTGCTGCTGGCCGGCGATATCGATCGCGGCGGCGTCATCGCCAGCATTGCCGGCACCCATCTGGTGCTGGAGCCCGAGGAACGCGCGCGTATCCACGGCTTCATCATCAACAAGTTCCGCGGCGATCCCGCGCTGTTCGACAATGGCCTGACCGCGATCACGCGGCTGACCGGATGGCCCTCGCTTGGCGTCGTGCCATGGCTGCCGCAAGCCGCCTGGCTACCGGCCGAAGACGCGGTCGATCTCGATCGCACGCACGCGTCGTCAGGGACGCGCATCATCGCCGTGCCGGTGCTGGCGCGGATCGCGAATTTCGATGATCTCGATCCGCTCGGCATGGAGCCCGGCGTGAAACTCGTGTTCGTGCGTCCGGGCGAACCGATCCCGGGCAATGCCGACGTGGTCATTATTCCCGGCAGCAAGTCCACCATCGGCGATCTGGCTTATTTGCGCGCGCAGGGCTGGGACATCGACATCAAGGCCCATGTGCGCCGCGGCGGCCACGTGCTCGGCCTGTGCGGTGGCTACCAGATGCTCGGCAGGACCATCGCCGATCCCGATGGCGTCGATGGCTCGCCCGGCACGGTCGATGGACTCGGTCTGCTCGATATCGCCACGCTGATGAGCGCCGACAAGTCCACCACGCTGATATCGGGCACGCATTGCGCGACGGGGGCCGCGATCGAAGGCTACGAGATTCATCTCGGCCGCAGCGAAGGCACCGACTGCGCGCGGCCGCTGCTGACGATCGATGGCCGTCCGGATGGCGCGGCCTCGATCGACGGCCGCGTGCAAGGTACCTACGTCCACGGCCTGTTTACCAGCGATGCGTTTCGCAAGGCGTGGCTGGCGAATCTCGGTATCGCCTCGACGCTGGCCTATGAGACGCGGATCGAAACAGCGCTCGATGCGCTGGCCGATCATTTCGAAACCCATCTCGATATCGAGCAGATGCTGAAGATCGCCCGCAGCCGTCAGAGCACCAACGACAGTGACGCATAAATCACCGCCTGCAGTGCGCACGCCGCGACTAACAGCTTTAGCGCCTGTCCGATATCGTTCGCGGTAGCGTCCTTGCGCGCTTCTTCGTTGAGCCAGGGCTCGTTGGCTTCGCCTTCGGCATAGCGCCTTGGCCCGGACAGCGCGATGCCGAGCACGCCGGCCATGGCGCTTTCCGGCCAGCCGGCATTGGGCGAGCGATGCTGGGCGGCGTCACGGAACATGATGTTCTTTGACGTCGCGATCGAGCCGCTTACCACCGGCGCGACAACGGCGATCAACAACCCCGACAGCCGCGCCGGGATCAGGTTGACGAGATCGTCGAGCCGCGCCGCCGCCCAGCCGAAGGCTTCATAGCGCAGGCTGCGATGCCCGATCATGGAATCGGCGGTGTTGATGGCCTTGTAGGCGATCAGGCCGGGCAGGCCGAACACCGCGAGCCAGAACAGCGGCGCGACGATGCCGTCGGAAAAATTCTCCGCGGTGGATTCGATCGCCGCGCGCGACACCCCGGCTTCATCCAGTTGCTCCGGATCGCGCCCGACGATCATCGCCACGGCTTTTCGCGCGGCAATTAGCCCGCCATCCGCGAAGGCGTCGCGGACGCGGGCGACGTGCTGGTACAGGCTGCGCTGCGCCAGTAGCACCGATGCGAGAAATCCCTTTGTCGCGATGCCAACCCAGCCCCGGGGCACGAAAATTTCGATCAGCAGACCGATAATCGCGGCACCAATCACCAGCCACATCACGGCGCCGACGCCGGCCAGCTTGCGCTGCTGCGGCGACCAGGTCGCGATGTTCAGTTCGCGCTCGAGGGCGCCGATCGCATGGCCGATCCAGACCACCGGATGCGGTAACCTGCGCCAGATCACATCGGGATCGCCGATCACCGCGTCGAACAGGATCGCGGCTACCACTATCCAGAGCGCGTTGTCGGCGATCAGCACTCAGCGCTCCACGCGCTCGAGTTCGGACGCCAGCCGGTCCAACGCTTCCGCCAGCATCGGGCCGCCGCAGTTGATCAGCTTTTCCGGAACCACCAGACGTTTCGACGCCGGATAAAACCGCTGCAGCGCGGGATGCAGCAGGAAGGCTCGGCCCTCGTCTTCGGCAAAGCTGCTGCCTTCCGCCAGCAGCAGGAAGTCGGGCTTCAGGCTGACGATCGCCTCCAGCGAGGCGAAGCCGCCGGTGCGCAGGCCGAGATCCTTGGCGGCGCTGGTCAGGCCGACCGCCGACAGCAGCGCGCCGGTCAGGCTGTCGCTGCCCGACACCCAGCCGCGCCGCGACAGCGCCAGCACCCGGTATTGCTTGCGCGCCGCGACCTCGCGGGCATGAGCGATGGCGACGTCGAGCCTGGCCACCACTGCGACGGCGCGGTCGCGATGCCCGACCACGTCGCCCATCCGCAAGATCTGCTTCTTCACATCGTCCATCGAGCGCGGCACGTCGAACTCGACGACGTTGAGGCCCTTGTCCTTCAGCAACTCGCGGGTGGCGCGCTTGGTATAGCGGCCGGCGACCACGATATCCGGCTTCAGCACCAGCACGTCCTCGGCTTCGCCGGACAGCAGCGGGAACTGCGCGGCCTTCGCTGCATCCCACGAGCGCGCGTTATCGCGCGCATAGGGGCTGAGGCCCAAGATCTGCGCGGGATCGGCCAGCGTCATCAGCAGCTGGTCGGTGCACAGATTGATCGAAGCGAGGCGCGGCAGCTCGGCGGCGAACGACGGACCTGCGATGGCAAGGCAGAGGATGCTGCCGAGCGTAACAAACCTGCGGCGCGGCCCCTCGCGCTTGGCGCGGGATGATGGCATGAAGCTCCCATGAAACATGGCGGCGATCTTACCGAAGCAATGGCGCAGTATGGCGGCGACGCCGCGGCGTGGCTCGATCTTTCCACCGGGATCAATCCCTGGCCGTGGCCGATAATCGATCTTCCCGACAGCGTCTGGCGCCAACTGCCGTCGCGCGCCGCCGAACAAGCGCTGCTCGCCGCCGCGCGAACCGCTTATCGCGTGCCCGAGGGAATCGACATCGTCGCGGCTGCCGGCACGCAGGCGCTGATCCAGTGGCTGCCGTATCTCGCCGCGCCCGGACCTGTTGCCGTGCTCGGCCCGACCTATAGCGAACATGCATCGGCCTGGCGCGATGCCGGCCATGAGGTGATCGCGATCGACGATCTCGCCGCCTTGCCGGCCAATGCCGTGCACGCTGTGATCGTCAATCCCAACAATCCTGACGGACGCATTGCCGATCACGCCGAACTCGCTGATGTCGCGGCCAGGCTGCGGCAGCGCGGTGGCTGGCTGGTGATCGACGAGGCCTTTGCCGATGTCGATCCGGCGATCGGCGCGGTTGCGCTGTGTGCGCATTGGCCCGTCGTGATCCTGCGCTCGTTCGGTAAATTCTATGGCCTGGCCGGTTTGCGGCTCGGCTTCGCAATCGGCGCGCCGGAGATCGCGCGGCGCATCGCCACCGCGCTCGGTGCCTGGGCCGTTTCCGGCCCGGCGCTGCATGTCGGCACCGCGGCGCTGAACGATGCGGTGTGGGCCGATCGCATGCGCGAGAGGCTGGCCAGTCGAGCGAAGCAGCTCGACGGCGTCCTCACGCATTCCCGCTGCGAGATCATCGGCGGCACGTCGCTGTTCCGGCTGGTGCGGCATCGCGAAGCGCTGAAGCTGCACGCCGAGCTGGCACGACGGCAGATCTGGTGTCGCCGCTTCGACTACGCTGACGGTTGGCTGCGGTTCGGCCTGCCGCCGGACGACCGCGCGCTGGATCGTCTGGCCGCCGCACTGAAGCCGAGCTCGTAGCGACGTCATGGTTTAGATCCCCGACCAAGGCAGGATCACCGTCTCGCTGCGGTAATCCGCGCGATAGGCGCTGATGCGGAACACGTCGGCCATGATGGTATCGGACAGCGCCTTGCTCGGCGCGCCGTGTGCGACCAGGCGGCCATCCGACATCACCAGCACGGTATCAGCGAAGCGCGCGGCGAGGCCGAGATCGTGGGTGACCACGATCACCAGCACGCCGTCGTCGGCGACCTTCCGCAAATTCTTCATGACGTCGAGCTGGTATCGCGGATCGAGCGAGGCGGTCGGCTCGTCGGCCAGTACGATCGGCGCCTCCACCGCCAGCACGCGCGCCAGCGCGACGCGGCTGCGTTCGCCGCCGGACAGTTCGGTCACGCGGCGGGCTGCGAACGGCATTACCTCGGTGGCCTGCATCGCACGCTGCACGGCGGCTTCATCCGTGGCCGACAGCCGCGCCGGATCGGTGCCGCCATGCGGATAGCGACCGAGCGCGACCACGTCCTTCACGTCGAGCGGCCAGTGCACCACATGGCCCTGCGGCAGATAGCCGAAGCGCTTGGCGCGTTCGCGCAGCGACAGCGCGGAGAGCGCTTCGCCGCCGACCTGGATAGTGCCGGTCGAGGCCTGCAAGCCGGCCAGCGCGCGCAGCAGCGTGGTCTTGCCGGCGCCGTTCGGCCCGACCAGCGCGACCAGATGTTTCGGTTGCAGCGACAGAGAAACATCATGCAGCACTGCGCGGCCGGCCAGCGTGACGCCGAGATTGGCTGCGGTGAGCAAAGCGAAATCGCTCATGCGATACCTCCGCCCAGCGCGCGGCGTTCGCGCACGATCAAATACAGGAAGAACGGCACGCCGATGATCGAGGTCAGCACGCCGACCTTGATATCGGTGGTGGAGGGAATCAGGCGCACTGCAATGTCAGCGGCGAGCAGCAAGGCCGCGCCGGTCAGCGCGCTGGGGACGAGCAGGCGTCCGGGATCGTGACCGATCAGCGGGCGCATCAAATGCGGGGCGATCAGGCCGATGAAGCCGATGGTGCCGGTGACTGCAACGGCGCCGCCGACGCCGAGCGCGACGCCGACGATCACCAGCAGCCTGAGACGGCCGACGTCGACGCCAAGACTCTGCGCGGTCTCCTCGCCGAGGCTGAGCGCACGAAACGCGCTGCGCCGGGTCATCAGCAGAATCGCGCCGGCGATGATGAAGGGCAGCGCGAGCTGCACATGGCGGAAGCTGCGATCCTCCAGCGAGCCGAGCAGCCAGAATGCAATCTCGAGCGCGGCGAACGGATTGGCCGACAGGTTCATCACCAATGCTGTCGCAGCACCGGCGAGGCTGGAGATCGCCAGGCCCGCGAGAATCAGCAGCAACAGTCCAGCGCTGCGGCCGGCGATGCTGAGCAGCACGAACACCGAGACGAAGGCCATGGTGATGCCCGCGACCGGCAATGCCCAGGAGCGCACGTCGGCCCAGCCCAGCGCGATCATCAGCACCGCGCCGAACGCCGCCGATTGCGGCGCGCCGAATAGCGATGGCGAGGCCAGCGGATTGCGCAACAGGCCCTGCAGCGCCGCGCCGGACAATCCCAGGATCGCGCCGATGGCGAGACCCAGAATCGCCCGCGGCAGGCGGATTTCACGCACGATGGTCTGCTGCACGTCGCTGCCGCCGCCGAACAGCGCATCGAGCACCGTGACCGGTGAAAGCTTCACCGGTCCGGTGCCGAGCGAGCCCAGCGCCAGCAGCGCCACCAGCACGGCGAGGACGACCGTTGTGACAACGATGGGACGTCGTGCGGATGGAGCTGGGATCACCATGTGGCGTTGAAGCCTGCATAGGCCGCAGGTCCCGTGGTGCCGAAGTTGAGCACTTCCTGATAATGTTCGTTCAGGATGTTCTCGCCGCGTGCAAACACCTTCCAGTTGGCGTCGATCTTGTACTCGCTATAGAGATCGACCCGCGTATAGGCATCGACCTGACCGACCTGGTTGGCGCTGCTGAAGCGCTTCGACACGCTGGTGATGCGCGGTTCGATCAGCCATCTGTCGGTGGGCGTGATCGTCAGCGCGAAGCGGGCGAGGTTTTTCGGCCGCCGGGCGAGGATGGCGCCGTTCGCCTGATCGACGGCGTGCAGATAGGTGTAGGCGACGTTGAGCTTCATCAGGCCGGGCAGGATGTCAATATTGCCGCCGAGCTCGATGCCGTTGGTCTCGGCACGGGCGACGTTGATGTAGCAGCCCGTCGTCTGGCTCGCGAGACAGGGATTGGCGACGGCTGTAGGCGACACGAAGTTGATCAGGTTGCTGTAGTCCGCTGCAAAGCCGGTCAACGATACGACCACGCGGCCATTGAACAGGCTCTGGTCAATTCCGGCGTCGTAGCCGAAATTTTCTTCCGAAGCGAGCGATGGCGTTCCGTTAGCCGGCGAGTAGAGCTGGAACAGCGTCGGCGCTTTGGCGCCGGTGCCGGCGCTGGCGCGAAACTTGGTGCCTGTCTCGAAGATATTGTAGGCTGCGGTGGTACGCCATGTCTCGAAGCGCCCGACATCGACCACATCATCGACACGGCCACCCACGGTGATGTTGAGCCGCTCGCCGATCGGCAGCGACCACAGCGCGAACAGCGAGTTGGTGTCCTGCGCCTTGCCGATCACGGGCGTCAGGAAACCGCGCGTCGGCAGGATCGCCGTGGTGTAGGTTTGGGCGGTTTCGTGCTGGGTGCGGGCGCCGTAGACCAGCGAACCGAGAGGACCCATCTTCAGCGTCGCCTGGTATTCCGCACCAACGCTGTCGCCGATGTAGTCGGAGATGATCTGCGTCGTCGTAATCGCGTTCCTCGCAGTCGCGTAGGTGGTCTCGTTGAACGAGCGCTCGACGTGGGTATCGAACACATTGACGCTGTGGGTCAGCACGCCGTCCAGCGTGTCGATGGTGGCGCGGCCCCAGACCTGCTGCAATTGCTTTGTCGTCGCCGATGGCGTGTCGGGAAACGTGCCGGTGGCGGCGTCATAGGCCGAGCGGGTGTAGGAGGCGAGGTAGCCGGTTTCCAGCTTGACGCCTTCGCCCGCATCATAACCGATCCGCGCGGAGCCGCCGAGCCGGTCGTAGCCGTCGTTCTCCAGATTCGGAAACCGCGCTTCCAGCGCCGGGATGCGGTAGCCGTAACGTGAAAAGCCGTTGCTGTGCTGGCCGCCGCCGGTGAAGGCGTAGGACCATGGCCCGGTCGATCCCGTCATCGATCCGTTGGTCGAAGCAGTGCCATAGCTACCGCCTTCGGTGCGGACGTTGAACTGCGCTGGGCCGGAGCCCTTCTTGCTGATGAAGTTGATGACGCCGCCCATGGCATCGGAGCCGTACAGCGCGCTTTGCGGTCCTTTCAGCACTTCGATGCGTTCGATCGCCGATGGCGTGAACATCGCGAAGTCGTAGTCGCCCGATGCGGCGGTGGGATCGTTGACGCGGATACCGTCGATCATCACCAGCGTCTGGCCGGTATTGCCGCCGCGCAGCCGCACATTGGTGGTGCCGCCGGGGCCGCCGGTTTCGGTAATGTCGAGGCCGGGCACGGTGCGCAGCGCATCGACCAGCGAGCCGGGATTGCTGGTGGCGATGGTTTCGCCGCTCACCACGCTGATGGCGCTGCCGGACTTGCTGATCGGTTCGGAGGTTCTGTCCGCCGTGACCACCACATCGGGCAATCGTTCTGGGCTGGACTGGGCGCGCGCGGCGCCATTGATACAGGACAAAGCAAACACGGCTGCCGTACCGGCAGCGAGATTCCGGATAACCATAAGACCCCTTCCGTCGACCCACCGTCGAACGAGTTGATATGAGTCACCGGCCGGTCTCCTGGCTCGCGGTCGTCTCCCGATCCGCCTTCCCAGACTTGCAGGGCAAGTCCAGTGGCGCGTGGATCGCGAATGGCCGCATACAGTTGCGGGGGCAGCCGCGGAATAGGGGAGTAATCCCCGTACCGCATTCCCGTTTCACCTCCTCGCGGAGGCACCGATGACGAAAACACAGGAAGCACAGCGCGCGGCGCGAGGCAACTGGCAATGCCGGCGTATCACCCGACTCTGGCGGCGCGGCGGGAACCAACTTTCGGCCGGCGAATTATCCGGACGTCATCCACACGGGAGATCGCCATGAAAAAATTGATGCTGTGCGCCGTCGTTGCAGGCCTGATGCTGTCGTCGGTCGCGGCCGAAGCCAAGGGCTGCATCAAGGGCGCGATCATCGGCGGCATTGCCGGGCACTATGCCGGGCATGGCAAGGTCGGCGTTGTCGCGGGTTGCGTGATTGGGCGTCACGAGGCAAACAAGGCCGATGCCGAGCGGGCGCAGCAATCGCGGCAGGCGCAGCCGTCGAATCAGAATGGCCGCATCTGAACTGAAATACTGCCGGGACGAGCCGGCAGTTGCTAAATTTTGATCCAATTGACTGGTTCAACAGAACCTCGACCTTGCGGTCGGGGTTCTTTTTGTCTCTTGCGATCCCAGGACGAGAACGGACGAACGCGGTGCTGCACAGGGATATCTACTGGCTCGGCAAGCAATGGGCCGTCACCGGCTACGGCATTCAGGCCGTCAGCAACAAGCATGAGATGCGATTCGACGTGCCGGCCACGGATATCTGGGGTGCGGATCTCGATGCGCCGATGCGCGATCTGCCATGGTTCGACGCCGCCGATTTCGCAGAAGCGCTCGCCGTGGCGCGCCAGCGGGCGCAGGAAAATCCACGGACCTTCCAGCCGCCGATGAGCGACGAGCGATAGCAGCGTCCCGGCGCTGCGCGCTGTAGCGCGTCCGGGACACGAATCTGAGCGTCGCCGCGCTTTCCCGATACAATTTCAAACAGCCAAGTGACCGCATTCTCGCGGCGCGTGAGCGTCCGAGGTTTGATCATTTCTCCCCTCGAAGCATGAGGGGAGGCGGCGCGCCGAGCGGCGCGTGGGGTAGCGTTTGTCGCGATCCGCTTCGCCGTCGGCGACGAAGCCGCAACCGCGTCGCCTCTCGGCGCGCCACCGCGGCGATTTTTGGCCGGGGGACCGTACTTCCGGGCCAGGCTGCGACCACTTGGGCCGCGGATCCGG
>NZ_JAQGJD010000242.1 GCF_028290785.1 Tardiphaga sp.
GCCTGCCGCGGTGCGTTCCTCGGCGTCGGGCTGATGAGCTGCATGATCAATCTCCTGTACCTCACCGGCTCGTTCTTCATGCTCGAGGTCTACGACCGGGTGCTGCCGAGCCGCAGCGTGCCGACGCTGGTCGGGTTGATTGTGCTGGCGGGCGGGCTGTACATCGCCCAGGGCGTGCTCGATCTGCTGCGCGGCCGGATCCTGGTACGGGTCGGCACCGCGCTCGACGAGGCGCTGAGCCCGCGGGTGTTCCAGACCGTGGTAAGGCTGCCGCTGACCGCCGGCGGCCAGCAGGAGGGCCTGCAGCCGCTGCGCGACCTCGACAATGTCCGCGCCTTTCTGTCCGGCATGGGCCCCAGCGCGCTGTTCGACCTGCCCTGGCTGCCGCTGTATCTGGCGATCTGCTTCGCTTTCCACACCATGATCGGCATCACCGCACTGGTCGGCGCCCTCATTCTGGTGCTGCTGACCGTGGTCACCGAATACATGACCCGCGCCCCGGCGCGGGAAGCTACCACTCTGGCAGCGCGGCGCAGCGACATCGCCGCTGCCAGCCGGCGCAATGCCGAAGTGGTGGTGGCGATGGGCATGGCCGGCCGGCTGACCCGGCGCTGGACCGGCGCCAACGAGAGTTATCTCGCCGGCAACCAACGCACCAGCGATGTCGCCGGCGGCCTCGGCGCCATCGCCAAGGTGATGCGGATGATGCTGCAGTCCGCGGTGCTCGGCGTCGGCGCCTATCTGGTGATCAACCAGCAGGCTACCGCCGGCATCATCATCGCCGGCTCGATCCTCAGCGCCCGCGCGCTGGCGCCGGTCGATCTGGCGATCGCGCACTGGAAGGGGTTTGTCGCGGCCCGACAGAGCTGGCACCGGCTCAACGGGCTGCTCGGCGCGCTGCCGAAGCAGGCAACGCTGACGCAGTTGCAGAATCCGACCCAGACGCTGGCGGTAGAGAATGTGAGCGTGGCGCCGCCCGGCAGTCCCAGGATCACCGTCAGCGAGGTCAGCTTCGCGCTGAAGGCCGGCAACGGGCTCGGCATCATCGGTCCCTCCGGCTCCGGCAAGTCGTCGCTGCTGCGCGCGCTGGTCGGTGTCTGGCAACCGGCGCGCGGCCATGTCCGGCTCGATGCCGCCGCCTTGGAGCAGTGGTCGTCGGACGACCTCGGCCGCCACATCGGCTACCTGCCGCAGGACGTCGAGCTGTTCGCCGGCTCGATCGCGCAGAACATCTGCCGCTTCGACCCGGACGCGAAATCCGACGGCATCATCGCCGCCGCCCGGCAGGCCGGCGTGCATGAGCTGATCGTCACCATGCGCGACGGCTACGACACCGAAATCGGCGACCATGGCAGCGTGCTGTCCGCCGGTCAGGCGCAGCGCATCGCGCTGGCCCGCGCGCTGTACGGCGATCCGTTCCTGATCGTGCTCGACGAGCCCAATTCCAACCTCGACACCGAGGGCGACGAGGCGCTGACCCGCGCGGTGCGGGTGGCGCGCGAGCGCGGCGCCATCGTCATCGTGGTGGCGCACCGACCGATCGGCATCGAAGGCGTCGATATGCTGCTGGTGCTGAAGGACGGCCGTATGCAGGCGTTCGGGCCGAAAGAGACGGTGCTGGCGCAGGTGCTGCAGCGGCCGGCGCCGCCGCCCATCAAGATCGTGTCCGACGGCGGGGTAGCCAAGCCATGACCGCTCCCCCGACCGCGCGCGGCTCGATCCGCCTTCATCTCATTATCGGCCTTGTGGTCGTGCTGGTTCTCGCCGGTGGCATCGGCGGCTGGGCGTCCACGGCGCAGATCTCCGGCGCGCTGATCGCGCCGGGCTCGGTGGTGGTGGATTCCAACGTCAAGAAGGTGCAGCACCCGACCGGCGGCG
Source organism: Tardiphaga sp. (assembly GCF_028290785.1). Classification (GTDB taxonomy): domain Bacteria; phylum Pseudomonadota; class Alphaproteobacteria; order Rhizobiales; family Xanthobacteraceae; genus Tardiphaga. The sequence continues at coordinate 1,879 of NZ_JAQGJD010000242.1, forward strand.
TGGTCGGCGAGCTACGCGCCCGCGATGGCGACGTGGTCAAGGCCGGCGACGTGGTGGTCCGGCTCGACGACACCGTCACCAAGGCTGGCCTCGCTATCGTCACCAAGAACCTGAACGGGCTGTGGGCGCGCGCCGCGCGGCTGGAGGCGGAGCAGCGGGGCGTCGAGCGCATTACCTTTCCCCAGGTCCTCCTTGAGCAGATCGCCGACGACGACGTCAAGAACGTGATCGGCAGCGAAACCAAACTGTTCTACGTCCGCTCCGCCGGACGCACCGGCCAGAAGGCGCAATTGCGCGAACGCATCGCCCAGCTCAACGAGGAGATCGGCGGCCTGACCGCGCAGGAGGCGGCCAAGACCCGCGAGATCCAACTGGTGGAGAAAGAACTCGTCGGCGTCCGCGGGCTGTACAATCAGCAGTTGGTGCAGATTTCGCGACTTACGTTGCTGGAGCGCGACGCGGCGCGGCTGGCCGGCGAACGCGCGCAATTCATTGCCGCCCGCGCCCAGGCCAAGGGCAAGATCACCGAGACCGAGTTGCAGATCATCCAGATCGACAAGGACCTCGTTTCCGAAGTCTCCAAGGATTTGCGCGAGACTAACGACAAGATCGGCGAATTCGTCGAACGCAAGGTGACCGCCGAGGACCAGCTGCGCCGCATCGACATCCGCGCGCCGCAGGACGGCATGGTGCTGCAGTCCACCGTGCACACGGTCGGCGGCGTAATCACCGCCGGCGACGCCATCATGCTGATCGTGCCGCAGGCCGACAACCTCTCGGTGGAAGCCCGCGTCAATCCGCAGGACATCGACCAGTTGCAGATCGGGCAGAAGACGCTGCTGCGGCTCTCCGCCTTCAACCAGCGCACCACGCCGGAGCTGAACGGCGTGGTCAGCCGGGTGTCGCCGGACACCACCACCGACCAGCGCACCGGGCAAAGCTACTACACGATCCGGATCTCGATGCCGGCCTCGGAAGTGGCGCGGCTCGGCGACGTCCGCCTGATCCCGGGCATGCCGGTGGAAGCCTTCGTGCAGACCGGCGACCGCACCATGCTGGCCTATCTTGCCAAGCCGCTGAACGACCAGCTGATGCGCGCTTTCCGCGAGAAGTGATGGCCGCCAACATCCCGATGCCGACATGAAGCAAATGCGGCGAGTGCAGCGGCTGGCGCGGCGGTTCGGCCCTGCCCGCGCGTTCTGCGCCGCGCTGCTGCTGGTGTTAGCGCTGCTGCGCATCGCCGACCTGCCGGCGCTGGAGGAATTGCGGGTCCGCACCTTCGACACCTACCAGGTCATCGAGCCGCGCGCGAAAACGGCCCGCCCCGTCGTGATCGTCGATATCGACGAGGCCAGTCTCAAGAAGTACGGCCAGTTTCCGTGGCCGCGCAGCCGCATCGCTGAACTCGTAACCCACTTGACCCAGCTCAAGGCCGTGGTGATCGCGTTCGACATCACGTTCCCCGAACCGGACCGCACCAATCCCGCCATCGCCGCCGACACCATGGTCGGTCTCGACGACGCCACCCGCGACAAGCTGCGCGCATTGCCGAGCAACGACCAGCTCTTTGCCGATGCGATCCGGCGTTCGCGAGTGGTGCTAGGCGAATCCGGCCTGTCCGCCGTTAGTGCGGACCTCGACACCTCGCTGCCGGTAACCGGGCTGGCGATGCTCGGCGGCGATCCGCAGCCGTTCCTGGTTCGCTTTCCCGGATTGCTGCGCAACATACCCGAACTGGAAGGTGCCGCCGCCGGGCGCGGGCTGTTCAGCATTCGCAACGAACGCGATGGCATCGTGCGCCGGGTGCCGATGCTGATGCAGGCGCAGGGCATCACCATGCCCGCGCTGTCGTTCGAAATGCTGCGGGTGGCGACGGGTACCGACACCATCCTCGTCAAATCCGACCGCGCCGGCATCAAGAGTATCGCCGGCCGAGGCTTCGATATTCCCACCGACCGCAACGGCCAGCTCTGGGTGCATTTCGCCAAACACGACCCCAGCATTTACGTGTCTGCCGCCGACGTGCTCGATGGCACGGCGCCGGCAGCCAGGATCGCCGGCAGGCTGGTGTTGATCGGAACCTCGGCCGTCGGCCTGCTCGACACCAAAACGACGCCGCTCGATTCGGTACTGCCTGGCGTCGAGGTGCATGCCCAGGTGCTGGAAAGTGTGCTGACCAAGACGGTGCTGTCGCAGCCGAACTACGCGATCGGCGCCGAGCTGTGCATCGCGCTGCTGCTTGGCATTATCGTGATATGGCTGGCGCCGATGTTCGGGCCGGTGACGCTGCTGGCGATGGGCGCGGTGTTCGCAGCCCTGCTGGTCGGCACGTCGTGGTACTTCTACACGCAGAACAGGCTGCTCATCGACTTCACCTATCCGCTGCTGTCGACCACGCTGATCTATCTCAGCCTGATTTTCAGCAACTTCGTTCGGGAACAGCGGCAGCGGCAGCGCATCCGCTCGGCGTTTAGCCAGTACCTGTCGCCGGCGCTGGTGGCGCAGCTCGCGCAATCGCCGGAGAAACTGGTGCTCGGCGGCGAGGAGCGCGAGATGACCATCATGTTCTCCGACGTTCGCGGCTTCACCACGATCTCGGAATCCTACAAGCACGATCCGCATGGCCTGACCACGCTGATGAACCGCTTCTTGACGCCGCTCACCAATGCGATTCTCGACCGCAAGGGCACCATCGACAAATACATGGGCGACGCCATCATGGCGTTCTGGAACGCGCCGCTCGACGACGCCGACCACCAGGTCAACGCCTGCGAGGCCGCGCTCGACATGCTGGAGCGCATCGACGCGCTGAATGCGATTCGCGAAGACGAGGCGGCGCAGGGCGGCCACGTCTATATCCCGATCAAGGTCGGCATTGGCCTTAACACCGGCACCTGCGTGGTCGGCAACATGGGATCGGATCTGCGGTTCGACTATTCGGTGCTCGGCGACAGCGTCAATCTGGCGTCGCGGCTGGAGGGCCAGTCCAAGGAATACGGCTTTCCGATCATTGTCGGCTCGAAGACCGCACTGGCGGCCAAGGACAGCTTTGCGATCCTCGAACTCGACTTCATCATGGTGAAGGGCAAGAGGGAGCCGGAGGTGATCTACGCCATCGCCGGTCGCGACGACATGGCGCAATCGGAGCGCTTCCAGCGCTTGCGCAACCTGACCATCGAGATGCTGGCCTGCTACCGTAGCCGCGACTGGGAGGGCGCGCTGTTCGCCATCGAGCGCGGCCGCAAGTCCGACGTCGGGCAGTTGCTGGAGCTGCTGTATGATTTGTATGAAAAGCGGATTCTCGCTTATCGGCAAAACCCGCCGCCGGACGACTGGAACGGGGCCTTCGCGCTACTGACGAAGTGACCACACATGCCGACCACCGTCATTGCGAGGAGCCTTGCGACGAAGCAGTCCAGCGCTTCAGAGCTTGACGCTTTCTGGATTGCTTCGCTTCGCTCGCAATGACGTGGGGAGGCCAGCGATCAAATCTCCCGCAGTCCACGCACCGAGGGCAGGCTCACTTCCGCCAGCTTCAGTGCGTCCTCGTTCTGGTCGATGGCCACATATTGTCCATCCCAGTAGGTCAGCGCGGTGCGCGGCGCCGCGGTGATCACGTCTCGGACGCGGCCGATGACAATGGCGTGGGAGTGCCGCTCGATGACCTCTTCGACGTCGCAATCGATCGCGGCCAGGCTGCCGACCAACAGCGGCACGCCGGTCGCCCGGGTGACCCATTGCGCGCCGGAGAAGCGCGCCGCACCCTTCAAGCCGTCCTTGCCGGCAAACCGCTCGGCGATGTCGAGCTGGTCCGCGGTAAGAATATTGACGCCGAACGCGCCATAGCGCTGCAGCAGGGGCCATGATGACGACTGCCGGTTGACGCTGACGATCAGCGTCGGCGGCTCCACCGACAGCGACGAGACCGAGGTCACCGTCATGCCGGAGATGTCCTTGCCGCGGCCGACGGTGATAACGCTGACGCCACCGGCCAGAGCCCGCATGGCGCCGCGGAATTCGGCGGATGGCACGTCGCGGTCGATCTGGATATTACGCACGATGGAGTTCATGTCCGTCTCACAGGTCAGTGGCATCGCCGTTGCCCAGCAAGTTGCGCAGGATCGAGCCTTCCAGCGCGGCAAGTTCGGCCGAGCCGCGTTGCCGCGGCCGGGCGATGTTCACATCGATATCGTGCGCGATGCGGCCTTCTTCAATGACCAGCACGCGATCGGCCAGGGCGACGGCTTCCGCAACGTCGTGGGTCACCAGGATCGAGGTGAAAGCCTGGTCGTGCCACACCCGGCCAAGCAGCCGCTGCATCGAAATGCGGGTCAGCGCATCCAGCGCGCCGAGCGGCTCATCCAGGGCCAGCACGCGCGGATGGCTGACCAGCGCGCGGGCCAAAGCCACGCGCTGCTTCTGGCCGCCGGAGAGAACCGCCGGCCATTGGTCGCGCTTGTCGGTCAGACCGACTTCGCCGAGCGCGTTTTCGGCACGTGCTTTCGCGTCGGCGGAGGTGCGGTCAACGCCAAGGCCTACTTCGACGTTGGACAGCACGCGCGCCCACGGCAGCAGCCGCGGCTCCTGGAACATGACGCGGATATCTTCGGGGCGAGTCGTTTCGCCGAAGCTGATGGTGCCGGCGGTGGGCTTGTCGAGGCCCGCGATCAGCCGCAGCAGCGTGCTCTTGCCGCAGCCGCTCTGGCCGACAATGGCGACGAACTGGCCGGCAGGAATATGCAGATCGACACCGCGCAGCACCTCGTTGGTGCCGAACGATTTGCGCAGGCCTCGGATGGTCAGCGACAGGCCGCGGTTGGCCTGGCCTTCTTTGCGGCGCTCCGACAGCGCCTGCTCGAATTCGGAGGGAGCTTCGACCAGTTGAGCATCGATATGGGCGAGGCGAAGGGACTGATTCATGTTCATTTCCAACTTCAATTCCAATTATTTCTGGAACGCCGGGTGCCAGGACAGCGTCAGCCGCTCCAGCACGCGCGAGGCGCTGTCGGCGACCTTGCCCAGCAGCGCGTAGATCAGGATGCTCAACACGACGACGTCGATCTGCATGAACTCACGCGCCTGCATCGCCATGTAGCCGAGGCCCGACGACGCCGCGATGGTTTCCGCCACAATCAGCGTCAGCCACATGATGCCGAGGGCGAAACGCACGCCGACGAAGATCGACGGCAGCGCGCCCGGGAAGATCACCCGGCGGAACAGCTCGCCATTGCTCATGCCATAAATACGGCCCATCTCGATCAGGTGCGGATCGACGGTGCGGATGCCGTGCAGCGTGTTGAGGTAGATCGGGAAGAACACGCCGAGCGCCACCAGGAACAGTTTCGCCGACTCATCGATTCCGAACCACAGGATCACCAGCGGGATCAGCGCCAGATGCGGCACGTTACGCACCATCTGCAGCGTGGTGTCGGTGAGCTTGCTGCTCAATTCCGACAACCCGTTGGCGAGGCCGAAAGCGAAGCCGATGCTGCCGCCGATCAGGAACCCCACCGAGGCGCGCCAGAACGACACCCAGATGTTCTGCGCCAATTCTCCGGAGACCAGCAGCTTCCAGCCGGCCAGCGCGACATCGGTCGGCGCCGGCATCACCCGCGCCGGGACGAAACCGGTGACGCAGGCGATCTGCCAGGCCAGCAGAATGACCAGCGGCACGATCCACTGGGTCAGGCCATCGATGCGCGGCAAACGAAAGCTGCGAACGCGGGGAAGGATTTCTACGATACTCATGATGCGGAAGCCTGGCTGGCGAGCGGACGATGCTCATTGGCGATGGTTTCGCCGAGCGGACCGTTCTGGACGCGCAGCGGTGTGACGTTGTCGTGCTGCTGCAGGGACAGCAGCGGGAACACCAGTTCGGCGAAGCGGTAGGCTTCCTCGAGGTGCGGGTAGCCTGACATGATGAAGGTATCGACGCCGACGTCCTGATATTCCTTGATCCGCGCCGCGACTTCCTGGGGGTTGCCGACCAACGCCGTGCCGGCGCCACCGCGCACCAGGCCAACGCCGGCCCACAGGTTGGGGCTGATCTCGAGCTTGTCACGGCGGCCGCCGTGCAGTTCGGCCATGCGCTTCTGGCCGACCGAGTCCTGCCGCGCCAGCGTCTTCTGCGCGGCGGCGATGGTGTCGTCGGTGACGTATTGAATGAGTTCGTCGGCCGCTTTCCACGCAGCCTCGCTGGTCTCGCGCACCACCACATGGAGGCGGATGCCGAACGACAACGTACGGCCACGCTTGGCGGCAGCGGCTTTCACCCGCGCCACCTTCTCGGCCACGGCAGCGGGCGGTTCGCCCCAGGTGAGATACTTGTCGACCGTATCGACGGCGACATCGATGCCGGCATCCGACGAACCGCCGAAATACAGCGGCGGACGCGGCGACTGCACCGGCGGGAAGATCAGCCGACCGTCCTCGATAGAGATGTGCTTGCCCTGCACGTTGACCGTCTTGCCGGCCAGCAAATCGCTGTAGACGTTGAGGAATTCGCGGGTGACGGCGTAACGCTCGTCGTGATCCAGGAAGATGCCATCGCCTTTGTTCTCGACCGGATCGCCGCCAGTGACGACGTTGATCAGCAGCCGGCCATTGGTGACACGGTCCAGGGTCGCGGTCATGCGTGCGGCGACGCTGGGCGACTGCAGGCCCGGCCGCACGGCAACCAGATAACGCAGCCGCTCTGTCCACGGCGCGACGGCAGAAGCCACCACCCAGGAATCCTCGCAGCTACGACCGGTCGGCAGCAGCACGCCAAAATAGCCGAGCTGGTCGGCGGCCTGCGCGATTTGCCGCAAATAGTTGAAATCCACCGCGCGGGCGCCGTTGCTGGTGCCGAGATAACGGCCGTCGCCGTGGGTCGGCAGGAACCAGAGAACGTTGGCTTTGGACGAATTGCTCATGGGGTGGCCATCTTCAATCTCGAGCGAACTGCCGCGGATCGCAGGGATCCCGCAGCTTTGAGAATGATGGTGGCGGGCCGCAAGGGTGTCGATAGGGCCAAAAAAATAGCGATACGCGCGCTGCCGACCACCGCACGGACGCATGGTTCCTTTCAAAGATCGGCAACAGCCAACAGCATTCTTCTCCGCGGGCCCCCGGCGAATACCGCACGTCCGACGCTTTCGACTGCCCCCCCGTTTCGGCCGCCGCGTTGACGTTTTGTTAATGACGCCGCGCGGGTTCCCGGCAATTGCCGCCGCTCATACGTCCGTACCGCAATTTCTGCGGTCAGTTTAACCAAAACTACAACGGCATTTGCGACGGTCGGCCACCATGCAGAATGCATATGCCCCTGAAACGCTGCGACCGGCAGCCGCCGACCCCACCGCTCCCGACGCGCATGCGGCGGCGGTCAATGGGGGATTCGGTGGAGATCCCGCAGCCGAGCTCGAGATGCTGCGCGAGATCGTCCGGATGCTGCCGGCCTCGATCACGGTGCAGGACCACGAGGGCAACTTCCTGCTGGTCAATGACGCCGCCACGGCGCAGTTCAACGCGCCGGCCGCGGATTTTCGCGCCAGCGCTTCGAAACCGGAATTTCTGACCCAGGCGCTGAACCATCGTCGCGACACCGCCATCGACCTGCTGCACTCCGGCCGCTCCGCGGTGTTCGAGGAACGGATCAGCGGCGCGCGGGACGAGAGGATCTTTCTTACCCACCATCGCCCGGTGCGCATCGGCGAGCAAAGCCTGCTGCTGTCCAGCGCCAGCGACCTCAGCCGACACAAGGCGGCCGAGCAACAGCTATTCCGGCGCGCCTACTACGACGAGCTGACCGACCTGCCGATGCGGCGGGTGATCGAACAGCACGCCAACGACATCATCGCCCAGGATAG
>NZ_JAQGJD010000283.1 GCF_028290785.1 Tardiphaga sp.
CGGACCTGGGCCATCACCGCCGCCGCCACGCCCACCGTCGATTCCCGGTCGATGAAATCCGTGCCCACCAGCCGGGTCCATTCCGGCTGGTACAGCAGATTGAGCGCTGCGACCACGTAGCCTGGTATCAACTCGCGATCGAACGCCAGGGTGATTTCGGTACCGTAAGCCCGCGCCGGCAGGCCGCTGGTTTCCTCGATACGGCTCGCGCTGGTTTCCACAGCGAAGGTCATGCCGAACGGGGCCTGATCGCGGTCGAGCAACCGGTAGCGCAGATCCACCGACAGGCCCTGCCAGCCGACCTGCCGGCGATCATCGAGGCCGGCAACGCCGGCGATATTGTGGGCTGCAAAGGTGGTTCCGAGTTCAACGCGAAAATCCGGCGCCGGGACGAACTCCAGTTCGAACTCCTGGTTCAGCCCGCGGTAGCGCCCGCCACTTTTCGAAAATCGGCCTGTGGTCTGGCTTTGGAACTCGCGCTCACCGACCTTGCCAACGTCGGAGCCGATCATGAATCCGAACAGATGCTCGGTATCGATCTCCGCCGCCCGCCCGCTGACGGGGAGCCCCATCAATAGCGCCGCAACGCAGCAGGCCTTTGCATAACCGTACAGAGCCATCGGCGGCATTCCATTGTGATCGTCGCCATCTGCGCGCGATTACCTCAAGGAAGCAAGCTATCACGGGAACAACGCGATGACTTGTCCGACAGCGCGTCCAACTCAAATTGTGGTTCAGCAGCTACCGTCGTCCACCTGGCGTCGGGTTTACGACCCACCCGAGGGGTGGGAACCGAAGCGGTACCACATGGTTATGCACGCGGCCGGATCGGCTTCCCCGACAATGCATCGGAGCACCCCATGGGATTTTTCAGCAAAGACATCACGTCAATGGAGGACCTGCTGCTGCACGGCCTTCAGGACATCTACTACGCCGAACAGCAGATCACGAAGGCGCTGCCGACGATGATCGAACAGGCCACCAACCGCGACCTCGCGGCGGGCCTGAAGTCTCATCTCGACGAGACCTACAAGCAGATCGAGCGGCTCGAGCAAGCCTTCCGGAAGCTCGGCAAGGAGCCGTCCGGTACCGACTGCCCGGCCATCGACGGATTGATCAAGGAGTCTAACGAGACGGCCGGCGAGATCGACGACAAGTCGGTACTCGACGCGGCGATCGTGGCCAACGCGCAGGCGGTCGAACACTATGAAATTGCCCGCTACGGCACGTTGATCGCGTGGGCCGAGGCGCTCGGCCATGACGACATCGTCCGTTTCCTCACCACCAACCTCAACGAGGAAAAGGCCGCCAACACCAAGCTCAACACCGTTGCGCTCCGCAAGGGCGTCAACCTCAAAGCCGCTAGCTGATAGGAACGACCATGAAACGTACCGCCATTATTCTCGGAAGCGTGCTGCTCGCCACCCCCGTTTTCGCGCAATCGGTCGGGGAGAAAACCGGTGTCAATTCGACGCTGGGCATCGCGCCGACCACCGCCGACTTCGTCAAGGAAGTCGCCATCAGCGACATGTTCGAGATCGCCTCCAACAAGCTGGCGCACGACAAGGGCAACGCCGCCGAAAAGTCGTTCGCCACCATGATGGTGACCGACCATACCAAAACCAGCACGGAGCTGAAGGCGCTGGTGACCAGCGGCAAGGTCAAGGCCGAGATTCCCGCCGGCCTCGACAGCGCCCACCAGACTAAGCTCGACAAGCTCAAGAGCCAAAGCGGCAAGGATTTCAGCGCAAGCTTCAATTCCTACCAGCTCGATGCCCACAAGGACGCGGTCAACCTGTTCGAGCGCTACGCCAAGGGCGGCGACAATGCCGACCTCAAGGACTGGGCCGGCAGGACGCTGCCGGCGCTGAAGCACCATCTCGAAATGGCGCAGAATCTCAAGAAATAGCCTCCGTGCCCGCGGGTCCTCCGCGGGCACTTTCATGCGACCACCCCTTGAGCGGAAAACACAATGGCAAAATCCTCGACCGGGCCCAGCGCGAAGCCGGTGACCATCCACGACCAGAAGCTCCTCCGCGGCGAAGGCGGCGAGTTACATCAGATCGCCGACGGCGATACGCCGGTTCTGACCACGGCACAGGGCGGCCCGGTATTCGACGATCAGAATACGCTCAAGGTCGGCGCGCGCGGCCCGGCTTTGATCGAGGACTTTCACTTCCGCGAGAAGATTTTCCACTTCGACCATGAGCGCATTCCGGAACGCGTCGTGCACGCCCGCGGCTACGGCGCCCATGGCTTTTTCGAGACCTATGACTCGCTGGCGAAATATACCCGCGCCGATTTGTTTCAGCGCGCCGGTGAGCGCACCCCAGCCTTCGTGCGGTTCTCCACGGTAGCGGGCAGCAAGGGCTCTTTCGACCTGGCGCGCGACGTGCGTGGCTTCGCGGTCAAGCTGTACACACAGGAAGGCAACTGGGATCTGGTGGGCAACAACATCCCGGTGTTCTTCATCCAGGACGCGATCAAGTTTCCCGACGTCATCCACGCCGTGAAGGAGGAGCCCGACAGTGCCTTCCCGCAGGCACAGTCCGCCCATGATAATTTCTGGGACTTCATCACGCTGACGCCAGAAAGCATGCACATGATCATGTGGGTGATGTCCGATCGTGCGCTGCCACGTTCGTTCCGTTTCATGGAAGGGTTCGGTGTCCACACCTTCCGCTTCGTCAACGCGCGGAATGAATCGACCTTTGTCAAATTCCACTGGAAGCCGAAGCTTGGCCTGCAATCGGTGTTGTGGAACGAGGCCGTCAAGATCAACGGCGCCGATCCAGATTTTCATCGCCGCGACCTGTGGGCCGCGATCCAGTCCGGCAATTTTCCGGAATGGGAGCTGCAGGTGCAGTTGTTCAACCAGGAATTCGCCGATCGGTTCGATTTCGACGTGCTCGACCCGACCAAGCTAATTCCGGAAGAACTGTTACCGCCGATTGCGGTCGGCCGTCTGGTGCTCGACCGCATGCCGGACAACTTCTTTGCCGAGACCGAGCAGGTCGCGTTCATGACGCAGAACGTGCCGCCCGGCATCGACTTTTCCAACGACCCGCTGCTGCAGGGCCGCAACTTTTCCTATCTCGACACGCAATTGAAGCGGCTCGGCGGTCCCAACTTCACCCACATCCCGATCAACGCACCCAAATGCCCGTTCGCGCATTTTCAGCAAGATGGCCACATGGCGATGCGCAACCCCGTGGGCCGCGTCAACTATCAGCCAAATTCATTCGGCGAGGGACCGCGCGAATCTCCCGACAAGGGCTTCAAGACCTTTGCGGATATCGAGAACGGCGCCAAGCGGCGGCTGCGGCCGGAGAGTTTTTCCGACCATTATAGCCAGGCACGGCAGTTCTTCATGAGCCAGACCAAGGGTGAGCAGCGCCACATCGCGGCGGCGCTGACCTTCGAACTCAGCAAGGTGAAGACGCCCGTGATCCGCGAGCGGATGGTATCGCATCTCTTGAACATCGACGAAGGCCTTGCCAACAGGGTGGCGTCGATGCTCGGGCTGAAGAACATGCCAAAGCCGGCTGATGCCGCGCAGCCGACACGGCAGGATCTCGCCGAGTCCGCGGCGCTCAGCATCGTGATGAACGGTCCGGAGCGGTTCGAAGGCCGCAAGCTGGGCATCCTTGTCACCGATGGTACTGACGCCAAGCTGCTTGCCGCGCTTCAGGCGGCGATTGCAAAGGCCGGCGCGACGTTCGAGATTATCGCACCCAAGGTGGGCGGCGCCGATGCCAGCGATGGCAGTCTGATCGAGGCGGACCAGATGATCGATGGCGGGCCTTCGGTGCTGTACGACGCGGTAGCGCTGTTGCCGGGCGACAAGGGCATCGATGATTTGCTGGCGGAATCGACCGCCCGCGATTTCGTGGCCGATGCCTTCGCCCATTGCAAGTTCATCGGCTATGTCGATGCAGCGGTGCCGCTGCTCGCCAAAGCCGGCGTCTATGACTCGCTCGATGAAGGGTTCATCCCGCTCGGCGGACCGAAGGACATCGATGGCTTCATCGCACAGCTCGGCAAGCTGCGGCTGTGGAGCCGCGAGCCCAGCGTGAAGGCGCGCTGATCCAGCTTAGCTGTCCCGGACGCGGAGCGGCACGCTTGTGCTGCTCTGTCGATCCGGGGCGTTGAGAGGCGTCATGGGAGCGGTTTCCGCTGCCATGATTTGGCCGCAAGACCTGAAAACTTGGTGCGGGTTGAGCCCGACGAAAACCAGGCGCCGCGTTGCGTCGAGTGGCTTCAGCTTCACCTCATCACAACCGGCGCCTCGATCGCGACCCTGTCGAAATCCGAAATCAGGATGCCGAGCCGCAACGTCCAGCGACCGGGCACGGGCGCCGACATCCTGACGCGCCAGCCGTTGTCGCCGGATCGCTCCGCCTCCGCGGTGAACGGCTCGATGCCGGCCTGCGGGTTCGACAGCGTCACCGACAGCGCCTGGGCCTGGAGCGGCCGCTCGTCGGCGGTCTCGAGCTGGATCGCGATTTCCACGGGACCGGCGCGGCCGGGTGCGATGGTGACATTGGCCATCGCCTTGTCGGTGTGCAGATGGGTGAAGAAACTCTCATTATCGCCTTGCGCCAACGTGCGCGGCGGCGGCGTGAAGCGCCACAGGCCAACCACAGCGATGATCGCCGCGACCAGCACCAGTTCCCGCCCGATGGAACGTCGCATTCGCGCCGGCGCATCGATGGTGGCAGCCACGATCTGTGGCGTCAGGCGCAACCTGTTCCACAGCGCCAGCGCCAGCAGCAGCGCGACCAGAACCATCTTCACCAGTAACACGCGGCCGTAATTCGTCGTCCACAGCGCGTCGAGCTGCGCCAGTTGCACGACCGCGAGCAGTGTGCCGCTCGCCAGCAGCGCAGCGACCGCCAGCGGAATGGAGCGCGAGAAGCGCAGCAGTAGCAGCGTCGCTGCGTCGCCTGGATCGCGCAGCGCGCGGGCCAGCGGCCACAGCGCGCCGGTCCAGAACGCGAGGCTGACGCCGTGCAGAAACACCGCCGGCATCATGAGCGTGCGCGGCTCGGCGCTGGCCGCGTGACCGCTGGCCGCGAGCGCAGCGCCGACGCCGAGCAGCGCCAGCAGCGACAATCCGCG
>NZ_JAQGJD010000289.1 GCF_028290785.1 Tardiphaga sp.
ATCACATAGGCGATCACCACGGCCGCACCCGAGCCGACCATGACCAGCCCCGGTGATGCCAGGCCGAGCCACGCCGCCAGCGTATTGAGCGCGCCGTCGATCGCCAGCACCGGCGTCAGCAGGCCCAGGGCTAGCACCAGCCCGGGCAAAGCGTAGCCGGTCTGCGCGATCGCCAGCGAGGCGTTGGTCAGCTTTGACGCCTGCCAGCGCTGCGCGACGATCACGATCAGTCCGAGCAGCAGCGCGATCGCGGTGGCGATCGCGGCCAGCGTGATGGTATGGCCGGCATCGCGCCACACCGACGTCTCGCTCCACCACAGCCCGCGTCGCATGGTTTCGCGCAGCAGATACAACAGCGGCACCGCAAAACCCAGCAACGCCGGAATCGCGCAGCCAGCGAAAGCCAGCCATCCCCTGACGCCGCGGAGCATCGTGCGCGGCGCCAGCCGGGGATTTTCCGCCGAGAATTCGACGCTGACGTTGCGGCGCCCGACGCGTTCCATCGCGATCAGCAGCGCGACGATGGCCAGCATCAGCAGGGATAGTTGCGCTGCGCCGGCGAGGCTGCTGCGGTTGAGCCAGGTGGTGAAGATCGAGACCGTCAGCGTGCGCACGCCCAGATATTCGCTGGCGCCGATGTCGTTCAGCGTTTCCAGCGAGACCAGCGCGACGCCGACCGCGAGTGCGGGCCGGGCCATCGGCAGCGAGACGCGGCGGAACGTGGTCCAGCGGCCGGCGCCGAGCACTTTGGCGGCCTCGGCAAATTCCGCGCTGCGATGCTGGAACATGGCCCGCGCCGACAAATAGACATAGGGGTACAACACCAGCCCGACGACGAAGACCGCGCCGGGCAGGGAGCGCAGGCTTGGCAGCCAGCGGATGGCGTCGGTGAGCGGCATCGCGGTCGCCAGCGCGCGGTGCACCAGGCCGAGCGGCTCGAACAGGTCGACATAGACGTAGGCCGCCAGATAGGTCGGGATCGCCAGCGGCAGCGGCATCAGCCACAGCAGCAGCGCGCGGCCGGAAAACTCGTGCGACGAGATCAGCCACGCCGAACCGGCGCCGACCAGCAGGGCGAGGGCGCCTACGCCGAGCAGCAGCAGCGCGGTATCGCGCAGCGCCTGCGGCAGCACATAAGCGAGCAGATGCGGCCACAGCTCGGGCGCCGGCTGCAGCGCCAGGAAGGCGATGCTGAAGACGGGCGTAGCGACGGCCAGCGCGGTGAGCGCGGCGATGGTGGTGGCGGCGAGGGGAACGCGGGAGGATTTCACGATGGCGGCGCAGCAATCCCTCCCCCCAGACGAAGCGAAGCTTCGCTAGGTGGGGAGGGTCGGCCGAATGAAGCGTTGCGCAGCAACGCTGAAAGGGAGGCCGGGGTGGGGGGCGCCCCACGCTCAATGCTTCCGCGGGGCGCCCCCCCACCCGACCCGGCTTCGCTGGGCTTCGCCGGGCCACCCTCCCCACCCTGCGAAGCTTCGCTTCGCCGGGGGGGAGGGATAAGAAAAAGCGCGCTATACATTGTCCTCAATTATCAAACCCGACCTTGTCCACCAGGGTCGCCGCCGCCTTGCGGTTGGCGGCGATCTTCGCCACCGGCATCGGGTCGGCGTTCAGCCTGCCGTAGCCGGCGATGGTCGGGTTGACGGCGACGCCGGCGCGCACCGGGTATTCGTAGTTGGCGTCGGCATAGAGCTGCTGGGCGTGTTCGCCGGCCAGCCATTCGATCAGCTTCAGTGCATTGGCCTTGTTCGGCGCGTGCTTGGCCAGCAGCACCGCGGACAGGTTCACATGGGTACCGCCGCCTTCGAAGGTCGGCAAGATCACCTTGGTAGCTTCCGCCCACGGCTTCTTCTCGGGCTCGGCGTTCATCATCAGCGCCCAGTAATAGGTGTTGCCGATGCCGATGTCGCACTTGCCGGCCGCGACGTCGCGCGCGGTCTCGCGGTCGCCGCCGGAGGGCTTTTGCGCGAGGTTGGCTTTGACGCCGCGCAGCCATTCCTCGGCCTTGGCTTCGCCGTGCTTGGCCGTGTAGGCCGCAAACAATGCGTTGTTGTAGATATGCTGGCCGGAGC
Source organism: Tardiphaga sp. (assembly GCF_028290785.1). Lineage (GTDB taxonomy): Bacteria > Pseudomonadota > Alphaproteobacteria > Rhizobiales > Xanthobacteraceae > Tardiphaga. Next base: position 2,073 of record NZ_JAQGJD010000289.1, read on the forward strand.
GGATGCAGATCTTGCCCTTCCACTTCGGGTCGGCCAGTTCCTCATAGGTGATGGCGTCCTGCTTGACGCGCTCCTTCGAGGCGTAGACCACCCGGGCGCGCATCGAGATGCCGGCCCAGTGGCCGTCGGGATCGCGGTATTGCGCGGGGACGATCTTGTCGACGACGTCGGACTTGATCGGCTGCGTCACGCCGGCCTGCACGGCGTCGTCGATGCGGCCGATGTCCACCGTCAGCAACACATCGGCGGGGCTGTTGGCGCCCTCGGCCTTGATGCGCTGCTCGAGGCCAGACGAGGCGGAGATCACATTGACCTTGATGCCGGTGTCCTTGCTGAACGCATCGAACAGCGGCTGCACCAATTTGGTCTCGCGATAGGTGTAGACGTTGACCTCTTCGGCCGCCTGCACGGTAGCGGCGCTGAAGGAAACAAGAGCGAGAGCGGTGGCGGCGAGGATGCGGCGTGCGGTCATCAAGGCACTCCGGCAAAGGCAGGTGGCAATGCCGGATGGAGTAGCGCAGCAGGCCGTAACGGGCACGCGACGCAATGTCGCGATTGGCGTGTTCTAGAGGGATTCCAGGTTCGGGGGGCAGGTGAAGTAAGTCGGTAGGACGGGTTGAGCCCTTTGCGAAACCCATCGGCAGAGGGTGATGGGTTTCGCAAGAGCTCAACCCATCCTACGAACCAGGGCGGCGAGTTATGTCAGACCTTCTATGACGGAACGAAAACCATGCTCTTTATATTCATCTTCGTCGTCATTCTTGCGGTCAGTTTCATCCCGACCATAGTGGCCGTCTATGGTGGGCGAGGGCCGTGGATGCACGCAACTTGGCTCCTATCCACTATCGCCCTACTAACATTTTTCTTTTGGCCCGCGTCCCGCACCTTCTTTCTCATGCCTCCGGTCTCGCAGTTTCTTTCAGTCTGGGGGCTTGCTTGGGTCAGTGCGTGGTTAGCCTTTCGAAGTCAGCAAATTACAAAACGTCCGCGAGGCCGACCAGGCGAGTGACTTTTTGGTCAACCCACAAAGCTCTACCCTATTGAGAGGAGGCAGTCGGTAGGATGGGTTGAGCCCTTTGCGAAACCCATCGGCAGAGGGTGATGGGTTTCGCAAGAGCTCAACCCATCCTACCAACGAAAATAGCGACTACGCCTTCACCACGGCGTTCGAAAACACCACTTCGATCAGGGTGCCGGAGCTCGGCGCGGTCTTGATCTGGAAGCGGGCGCGGTTGGCTTCGACCAGCGCCTTGGTCAGCGACAGGCTGACGCCGGAGCTTTCCGCGGACTGGTCGGCCGGGGCCTGGCTGCCGAACGGCTCCATGGCGGCGGCGAGTTCGTGGTCGTTGAGGCCGTGGCCGGTGTCGCGGACCCGCAGCATCACCTCGCCGAAATCCGACAGCGCGGTGGAGACGATCACCTGGCCGCCGGCATTGGCCAGATGAATCGAATTGCCGATCAGGTTGAGCGTGATCTGGCGCAATGCGCGGGCGTCCGCCACCACCGTCGGCAACAGATGCGCCAGCGAGGTGCGGATGATGATGCGGCCGCGGTTGGCCTGCGGCTGCATCACCGCGACGCACTGCTCCACCATCTCGTTGAGGTTCTGCGTAGTGAAAGCGAGGTCGAGCTTGCCGGTCTCGATCCGCGAGAGGTCGAGCAGGTCGTTGACGATGGCAAGGACGCGCTCGCCGGAGGCGCGGACGTCCTTCATGTATTCGCCGTAGCGCTCGTTGCCGAGCGGGCCGAAGCGTTCGTCGATCATCACCTCGGCAAAGCCGATGATGGCGTTGAGCGGCGTGCGCACCTCGTGGCTGATCCGCGCCAGCACGTCGGCCTTCGCGGTCGCGGCGCGGTCGGCCTGGCGCCGCGCATGCAGCAGCTCGCTCTCCGTCTTCTTGGCCTGGGTAAGATCGCGGAACATGGCGAAGAAGTTCGGGCCGCCGGGCCGGGTGCGGCCCATCATGATCGACAGCGGGATGAGGCCGCCGGCGCGGGCCTGGCCGAGCGCCTCGCGGCCATGGTCGAGCAGGCTGGCGACGCCGGCCTCCTTGACGCTGTCGAGATAGTCGCGCACCACCCGGCGGCTTTCCGGTGCGAAAAGATCCGTGACGTTGCGTTGCGTCAGTTGCGCGCCGTCATAGCCGAACAGCGCCTCGGCGCTGCGGTTGCAGGAATTGATGTTGCCCTCGGCGTCGAACATGATGATGCCCTCGGCTGTGGTGTCGAGGATCGCCGCCAACTCTTCGGCATCGATCGCGGCCTCGTCCGGCGCCGGCGGTTCGGCAACGGGCGCCTCCGCGGCAGCCTCGGGCGCCGCAACGGCGGCAGGCGCGAGCGCGGGCTCGGCGCGCGAGCTGGAGAAGATCAGCGCATGCGCCGGCTCGTTGTCCCAGGCGATCGTGAACAGCCGCGCCTCGGTGGGCGACAGTGCCGTGCCGGCAGATTTCTCGGTCGCGGTGATGGTCACCGCGGTGCCGCCGTCCGACGTGCTCGACGTCGCCGAGACGTCGGGCCGCACATAGAGCGCATCGAGGCCGCCGGCTTCTTCGAGCGCATGCAGCGAGGGGTAGTTGACGCGCGCGAGGAAGGCTGGATTGGCGAACAGCAGCCGGTCGAGCCGGTAGATCAGCACGCCGACCGGCAGCAGATCGAGCAGCACCTTGTCGCGCAGCATCTCGCCGCGCGCCGGCGCCGGCGGCGTCGCCAGCCATTCCGGCTGCGAGGTCGGGGACGCGATCGTTTCCGGCGCGGCCGGCTCCGCCTCGGGCGCTTCGACCTCCACCGGCTGCGGGTCGCGCTGGTCGGTGGTCAGCCCGGTCTCGGCCTCCAGCCGCTGCGACAGTTGCCGCGCCAGCTCGTTGAAGGCGCTGTTCTCGACAGGCGTCAGCACCGGCGATTTCAGATCGCCCGGTCGGAACTGCACGACGTTCTTGGGAGGTTCCACGGGGCTGTCCGGATCGGTTGGTGGTGCTGGTTCGGGTGTCGGTTCGGGGAGCGCGAGCGGTTCGTCCATGCTGTCGCCGACCGGCCCGGCCTGGGCGATGTCGGCGGACAGCGATCTTGGCGGTGGATCGCTGATGATCTCGCGGCGGGCTTCGGCGAGCTGGTTCATGGCCTCAAGGTCGCGGCACACGCCGAAACCGCGATAGCCGGCGAACTGGCGGTCGCGGTCGAACAAAGGCAGGCCCGCCAATTCCACCGGCAAGCGACCGCCGCCGTCCACCGGCCACAGCAGCGTGATGCCGCTCCAGGTCTGACGTGTCGCCATCGCCTGGACGACGCGGCCATCGGGATCGAGGCCGAATGGCTCGGCGATCTCGCTCCACCTGCGCCCGAGGACGGCGGCGGTGCGGGGGCCGATCAGTTCTACGAATTCATCGGAGTCGAGCGAGAAGCGGCCCTCGGCGTCGATCCGCCAGACGAAGCGCAGCGGCGTGGTGCGGAGCTCCGGCGCGGGCGTTTCCGCTTCGGCTGAAGCGGGCTCGTCGGCGACGGCTTCGACATAAGGCGACGGCTCGTGGGGGTGGATCGGATAAAGCGTGCCGGTCTGCGCAATGGTCTGCGCAATAGCGGCTTCGAGCTCCGAGGTGGCCTCGGGCTCGCTGAGTTCGTCCGTTGCGATGTCCTGCGTTGCCGATGCTTCGAAGGCGGGTTCGGGAGGCTCCGCCGCGGCTTGTTGCGGGGGCACTTCTACGGCGTGGTCGATCGGCTCGGCCGGCGCCAGCGCCGGATCTACTTCCACGACATCGGCAAGGGAAGGCGCGGACTCATCGTCGACCGGCTCCGCATGTTCGGCAGGCGTGGCGTCCGGCGCGATCAGCGCCACCAGCCCGATATCGGCGCCGCTGCCGACTCGCTGCAGCACCATGTGGCCGAGGCCGATCGGGGTTTCGACGCGGCCGTCCTTCAGCGCATTGTGGCGCGCATGGTCGAGGCCGGCGTCGGACAGGTTGCGGAAGCCGAGCAGGACCTGGGCGGTCGCCGAGGCGCCGATGAACAGGCCGTCGCGGGCGAACGCGGCGATCGGGGTATCGATGCCCTCGACCAGATTTTGCAGCCGCTCGACCAGCGGCATCAGGCGCCCGGTGGGCTCCACGGCGATCACCAGGATGCCGGCGCCGCCATCAGCAAAATCCAGCCGCGCGCAGGCGCAGGTCATCAGGCTGCCGAGGCGGGCGCCGAAGCCGCGCAGCCGCTCCAGCCGAACCGCGGCATCGGGGGCCAACCGGTTACCAAGCTGCGCGATCTGGCGGCGGTGCTGGTCGGCGGGGCCGAATGTCCGCGCGAACAGCGCGGCAGCGTTGCTGGCGCCGAACAGCCTCGCGCCGACCGGATTGGCCCACAGGATCCGCGTTCCATCGAGCGACCACAGCCACGCCGGCTGGCTGCTCGTCGCATGCACGGCCAGCCTGGCATCGCCGACGCCCCGCAACTGGAATTCCGCACTGCTCATCGGCTCTTCATGACTGACTGGTTTGTCGCTCTCGGGATGAGGAGGGCACGGCTTGCCGCCCAAAAGATGACAGCCTTAACACTTCGTTAGTATCGCGCGCGCGGCTCTGAAGGTCCACGCCCCCAAGGGTTTCGCACAAGGAAAGCAGCAATACCGTTAATTGTCGGCATCGTGCCGAACCATCGGGCGGGGCGTGGCGTCGCAGTTGCAAAACCGGAGCAAAGGTCCACGATGGGCGACGGGGAAGGGACGCCGCGTCATACCGGCGAAGCCTGGATTCGTTAGATTGCAACGGGCAATCGGGGCCGTGGATGCCTCCGTCAGCGCAAGGGAGTGGGACATGAGCGACAAGTTCGAGATTCCGAAAGAGATGCGATCGATGGCCGAAGCGAGTTTCGACCAGGCCCGCCAGGCGTTCGAGAAGTTTATGGCCAGCGCGCAGAGCACCGCCAGCACGATCGAGGACCGCGGCGCCACCGTGCGCTCCGGCGCCAAGGAGGTCAGCACCAAGGCCATCACCTATGCCGAAAAGAACGTCGCGGCGTCGCTGGACTACGCCCAGAAGCTGCTGCACGCCAAGGATCTTGGCGACGTGATGCGGCTGCACAGCGAGTATGTGCAAAACCAGATGAAGGCCCTGGCCGAGCAGGCCAGCGAAATGGGTCAGATCATGAGCCGCGCGGCGATGGAAGCCGCCAAGCCGAAGAGCTGAACCTATTAAAAGTTGTAAGATCGAAGGTTCCGTGGCCGGAACGAGTGTTCCGGCCGGCCTGTCATGCATTTTTGCGGTGCAATATTCCGTTGCGCTGCACAAATTCGACATGATATTGCGGTAGCCATGTCCGGCGCTCCAAAGCGGGCGTTCTGACTTCCCGCCTGCCGACCGTGAGCAGCGACGCTTCCGACGGCAATCCGCGGGGACTGTTTCATCGATATTGATTGCAACACGAAGGAAGCACGTCATGGCCGAATCGACCGATCCGTTCTCATCTTCCGTCATTCCATTCCAGGTTCCGGAGCACGTCCGTGCTTTTGCTGAAAAGGGCGTTTCGCAGGCGCGCGAAGGCTATGCCAAGTTCAAGGACGCCGCCGAGACCCACAACATCACCATGGAAGCCGTTTTTGGCAGCGCCAGCCGCGGCGCCACCGAATATTCCAGCAAGGTGCTCGACATCGTGAAGACCAACACCGGCGCGACGCTGGATTTCGCCCAGGAGCTGGTCGGCGTGAAGTCGCCGTCCGCCGCGATGGAGCTGTGGGCCGGATTTGCCCGCAAGCAGATCGAGGCCTTCACCGGTCAGACCAAGGAGCTCGCCGAACTGACCCAGAAGATCGTTTCCGAGACCTCCGAGCCGATCAAGACCAGCGCCACCAAGCTGTTCAAGCCTGCCGCCTAAGCGGACATCGAATTTAATCGCCGAAAGCCCGGGCCGTCGGCCCGGGCTTTTGTTTGTGCCAGGATTTGTTGACGCCCGAGATTGGTTGCGCCCAATAATCGTGATTTCCGGGGGCTCCGCGGCCTTGCCAAAGCGCCGCGCAAACCCTAGTTTGCCGCCAGTTCGCGACCCCCTCCATGGGGCCGATCAAGGATGCAGTTGTAGCTCAGTTGGTTAGAGCGCCTGTTTGTGGAGCAGGAGGTCGCTGGTTCGAGACCAGCCAACTGTACCACCCCCTCAAGTCATCCCCTTGCCATCGCAAGCCACTGTCCGACCGGCGAGCCCGTCGCCGATATTCAGGTCGCGGGGGGGCGGGGCGGTGTCATTGGCTTCGGGCGGGGCGAGGTTCAGAACCGCCATCTGGGCTTGCATGTGGGTGTCGATCCGACGGTTGACGTCGGCGGGGCCTAGCGCCGCAGCCCCTTCCAAAGATCGATGGGTTGCGGATGACATCTCGCCGGGCGTTTCTTCTTTTCCAGTTTGATATCAAGCGCCGCGGCGAAGGCGCGCTGCAGCCGCGGGTCGGCGATGCGCGCCAGATGCTCTTGCAGTGTGGCGGCGCTGGCCTCGTGCTCCGGCGCGGCAATGGCGGCGCAAAGCCGGATGCTGGCGCGGGTAAAAAACCAGAACGCCGCGCCGTTGCCGGCAACGCCTGGCCGGTCGAGTTCGGTGGCGGCCGCGAGCGTCACCATCCTGTCGCTGTTTTCCAGCGTCACCGCAAAACGCAGCAGCGCCAGCAGCCAGGCCCGCAGCGTCGCGGCATGCTTGCCGGCGTGCGGCGCTGCGGACGTGTCCGTTGCGTGGGACGCGCCGGCGCGGCGCCGTCCCGTCGCGTTCGCGGCCCCCGTGGTATCGCCTGGCGTGAGGGATAGATGAATGGTCGCCGCCCCTGTGGAGCCGGGTGATCACACAGGCGCGCATAGGAAAGCGAGTGGGGTGGGACAGCGACGGCATAAAGGCCGGATAGGAATCGCTGAACGATGCCGTCGTGGCAGATGGGCACCCGGATTAGCCGCGTCGATCCTGTCAACGTTCTCGGCGGAACCAGCGCCGCCGCGCCACGTTGGCTCGTAAACCGGACAGGGAGGCCGCCATGACCGAAGCCACTATCAGCGATACCGGCATTGCCGTGATGTGCGATATCGCGCGCGCCTCGGGGCTGGATCTCAATGCCGACAAGCGGGCGGTGCTGGACCGGCTGATCGTTGACGGATTGGTCGAAGTGTCCAAAGCGGCAAAACCGACCGAAGCTACCAAATTTGCCATCACGCCAAAGGGGCAACGCCTGCTCGATGACCGCGGCGTCGGCGCCAACGAATCCTGACGGACATGTGGCGGGGCGCGCTTTCGTCGCTTGCCAACCGATTGCCGCTCGCCCAGACTTTCGGTCTGGCGCATCATCGGGGGTGTCATGTCAAAATCCCAACTGCGATTTGCCTTCTTGTTCGCGACCGGCATCGCGTTGTCGATGTCTTCGGCCATTCCGGCGCGGGCCTACACCGAAGACCAGCAACAATTGTGCAGCGGCGATGCGTTCCGGCTGTGCAGTTCGGCCATTCCGGACGTCGATCGCGTGACCGCCTGCATGATCCAGCGGCGCGCCCAGCTCAGCCCCGGTTGCGCGCAGTTCTTTCACGAGCCGGAGGCCGATCCCGCCATGAAGCGGGAGCGGGTGCGCAAACCGCTGGCCATTGCCCCGCGCAAGGCGAAGAAGCCGCGCAAGAACAGCTAGCGGCCGACCTACCCGACACCGCCTGCGTGACGCCTACTCTGTCGGCACCGGTCAATCGCGCGCGACATTCCGACGCGCTGGCATTCGCGCCGGTCAGCCACATCTGCCGGCAGCGAGGAATATGAAATTGAACGAAACAATCGACTACAAGGCGGAAATTGACCGCCACTTTGCCTGGTTCGAGACTAAAATTCCGCCGGGGCCGGCGAAGTTCGTTGGCTGGCTGCGCAAGCCGTCGTCCAAGCTGGTGCGAATTCCGTTGGCGCTGCTGCTGGTGCTCGGCGGAATCTTCAGCATTCTTCCAGTGCTCGGTCTGTGGATGCTGCCGCTCGGGCTGGTCTTGATCGCGCAAGATATTCCGTTGCTTGAAAAACCCGTCGCGCAATTTCTCGGCTGGCTCGAGCGAAAATGGGCCGGGTATCAGCTCAAAAAGGAACGTGGCAAGAACAACGAGCGTGACATCGATACCAAGTGAGTCCGGAATGTGTCCGCGCGCGTACTACAATTGACGCAATCTCGCCTGTTGCGACGCACTGTGTGACTCAAAAGCCAGCTTCACCCATAAATCACGTACAGATATTTGAATTGCCTACAAATTTTTCTTTCGCGAATCAACGCGCTGATTCATTTTCGCCCTCGGGGTCAATCTGGAGGCCGAACATATGAACGTTATTGTTTTTGCATCGCGTAAAGGCGGCTCGGGAAAAAGCACCCTGGCTGCACACCTTGCTGCACAGGTTCACAAATCTTCCAAGCCGTGCCTGCTGATCGATGCCGACCCTCAGGGTTCGCTGACGCTGTGGCACAAGCTGCGCGGCACCAACGAGCCGGCGCTGAAGGTCGCCAATCGTTCGGTTTCCGAGATTATCGCCGGCGCCAAGCGCGATGGCATCGAATGGGTATTCATCGACACGCCGCCGAACACCTCGGCTGTCGTCGATGATGCCATCAAGAACGCCACCATGGTGATCATTCCGGCGCGTCCCGGCGTGTTCGATGTCAACGCGGTTCAGGACACGATCCAGAGCTGCCGCGCCGCGCGCAAGCCCTATGCGGTGGTGATCAACGGCGCCCCGGCGCGTCGTGACGAAGTCGAAAGCCGCATCGTCACCATCGCCCGCGAGGCGCTGGCCAAGTTCAAGGCGCCGGTGTGGTCGGGACAGATCACCAACCGCGCCGACCTGCTGCTGGCGCTGGCCGAGGGTGAAGGCGCCCGCGAATATGCTGCAGACGGTCGCGCCGCCGGTGAAGTCGGCAAATTGTGGGCCGCGATCGAGCGTTCGATCAAGGCCATTCGCGGGACCGTTTCTGCGACCGGCACGATGCACAAGCAGGCGGCTTAACCATCGCTCTGCTTCGGACGCCAAAAGACGCGCGAGAGGGCTCGCGCGTCTTTTGTCATGTGCGGATGTTACGCTGTCCTGTCGTATAGGCCTCGTGCCTTCTCCCCCGCTCAACAAGAGCGAGGAGAAGGACGCCGTCTATGCCGCCGCGTTCGGCAGGCTATAGGTCTTGAACTGGTCGCGCAGGGCCGTCTTCAGGATCTTGCCGGTGGCGGTGTGCGGGATGGCATCGACGAACACCACGTCATCCGGCATCCACCATTTGGCGATCTTGCCGTCCATGTAATGCAGGATGTCCTCGCGCGTCGCGGTCTGGCCGGCCTTCAGCTGCACGATCAGCAACGGCCGCTCGTCCCACTTCGGATGATAGACGCCGATCACCGCGGCCTCCGCCACCTGCGGATGGCCGACCGCGAGGTTTTCCAGATCGATCGAGCTGATCCATTCGCCGCCGGACTTGATCACATCCTTGGAGCGGTCGGTGATGCGCATGTAGCCGTGCGCGTCGATGGTGGCGACGTCGCCAGTGTCGAAAAAGCCCTCGTCGTCGAGGATGTTGGTATCGACGCGGTAATAAGCCGCCGATACCGACGGGCCGCGCACTTTGAGGCGCCCGAAGGTCTTGCCGTCCCATGGCAGTTCCTTGTCGGCGTCGTCGGTGATCTTCATCTCGACGCCGAACGGTGGATAGCCCTGGGTCTGCAGGATATCGAGCCGCGCGTCGCCTTCGAGCTGGTCGAAGGGCGGCTTCAGTGCGGCCAGCGTGCCGATCGGGCTCATCTCGGTCATGCCCCAGGCATGGCGCGGCGTGGCGCCCATGTCGACGAACGCCTTGATCATCGAGCGTGGCATCGCCGAACCGCCGCATACCACCGTCCGCAGATGCGGCAGCTTCAGCTTGTTGGCGGCCATGTGGTTGAGCAGCATCAGCCACACGGTCGGCACCCCGGCGGTGTGCGTCACCTTTTCCGTCTCGAGCAGCTCATAGACCGATGCGCCGTCGAGCTTGGCGCCGGGGAACACCAGCTTGGTGCCCATCGAGGGCGCCGAGAAGGCGATGCCCCAGCTATTGGCATGGAACAGCGGTACCACCGGCAGCATGGTGTCCGCGGCGTTGGCACCCAGCGAGTCGCCGGTGTTGGCCATCAGCGCGTGCATGACGTTGGAGCGGTGCGAATACAGCACGCCCTTGGGATCGCCTGTGGTGCCCGAAGTGTAGCACATCGCCGCCGCGGTATTTTCGTCGAAGCTCTTCCACTTGAAATTACCATCGACCTCCGCGATCCAGTCCTCATAGGCGATCGCGTTCTTCAGCGTAGTGGCCGGCATGTGTTCCCGGTCCGTGAGCACGATGTAGCGTTCGACGCTGGGGATCTGGTCGGCGATCTTTTCCACCAGCGGAACAAAGGTCAGATCGAGCAGAACGATGCGATCCTGCGCATGGTTGATGATCCAGGTAATTTGATCGGGAAACAGACGCGGGTTGACGGTGTGGCAGATGGCGCCGACGCCCATAATGCCGTACCAAGATTCGAGATGACGCCAGGTATTCCACGCAATGGTGGCGACGCGGTCGCCGAGTTTGATGCCGTCGCGGTCGAGACGCTGCGCGACCTGCAGCGATCGCGCGCGAATGTTGGCGTAGTTGGTGCGGTGGATGGGGCCTTCGATCGAGCGGCTGACCACTTCGCGCTCGCCATGGACCTTGGCGGCATGATCGATAATCCGATGACACAGCAAAGGCCAGTCTTGCATCAAGCCGAGCATTCGAACGTTCCTCCGTATCTGCATGGGCTTGCCGGTTGTCCGGCAAGGTCTTGTTTTCCCAAGGTCTTGTTATCCAAGGTCTTGCCATGAAGTTTAGCGCGGGGGAAGCCGGCCGGAAATGGCCATTTGGCGGGTTCGGCTGCGACCAAAGAACAATGGCCATGGTGGTGGCGCTGCTGCTCGTCGCCGCGCCGGCGCAGGCCTACCTGACCGCCGGCCGGGTGCCGCTGCCGAAATCGCGCCCCGCCGAGGCGCCTGCGATCGAGCAGCCGCAGCAGCCGGCCGCTTCCGACAAGCCCGTCGAGCCCGAACAGCCCGCCGCCGAAGCGCGCCCGGCGGAGCCGCCGCCGCCCTCGGCCTGCCGCCTGGCGCTCACCGATGCCATCGCGATTGCCCCCAGCGTGCCCGATATCAAGGGGCCGGGCGCCTGCGGCGGTCCGGACATGGTGCATCTCGAGGCGGTGATCCTGCCGGACAAGACCCGCGTGCCGCTGAAGCCGGGCGGCACCATGCGCTGCTCGATGGCCACCGCGGTGGCCGACTGGATCCGCACCGACATGGCGCCGATGGCGGCCAGCCTCGGCACCCGGCTCATCGAACTCGACAATTTCGATTCGTTCGACTGCCGCGGCCGCAATCGCGTGGTCGGCGCCAAGATGTCGGAGCACGGCCGCGCCAACGCCCTCGACCTCCGCGGGCTGAAACTCGCCAACGGCCAGTCGATTGCGCTGACCGAGCGCGGCACCCCGCGCGAACTGCGCGAGAAGGTGCTGCTGTCGGTATGTACGCGGTTTTCCACGGTGCTCGGCCCCGGCTCGGACGGCTATCACGAGGACCACATCCACATCGATCTCGCCGAGCGCCGCGGCAACTACAAGATCTGCCAGTGGGACGTCCTGGAGCCGATGCCGCAAATCGCACCGCTGCTGCCGGCCGAACGCCCCGCGGAAGCGCCGC